>NZ_DBLXSO010000053.1:0-21410 GCF_057878315.1 Jutongia sp.
GAGGTATCTTTTATGTTTATAACACAACGCGTAAGTTCGGTTACGACATCTATATTGTATGAATCTCATCAAATTTCAAAACAAGAAAGTGAAATTTATACCTATTTGTTTTCTTATATTTGCAATCAATTACTGTTCACTACAGCGTTTATACTCTTTGCTATTATCGTACATAGACTACCTGTGTGTTTGCTTTTTCTTTTATTCTTTTATTTTTTACGAAGTTTTTCTGGCGGATGGCATGCCTCTACTCCTATGAGCTGTATGATATTATCCATTTTCTGTTATCTTTTATGCATATATATTGTTCCTTTTATGCATTCTTATCCGCTTATTGTCTGTTCTTGTTGGATAATTTCCATGATTTGTTTGTTTCTCTATGCTCCTGCAGACACACGACATCGACCGATATCTCAAACAAGACGCGTTTACTTAAAAAAACGTGCTCACATTGTTTATGTTTGTATCATCCTCATATATACCATTGCTTTTCTCTTAAATTGGTATATATTGTTGACGACTTTATCGTTTTGTGTCACAATCACCGCCGTTGGTGTTATAATAAGTAAAATACAAAATAAAAAGGAGAATGCTTATGCTGCTGCAAGTCGGAATTTGTGATGACGAAAAAGAGGATATCCGAATCTTAAACGATTATATGAAGCACTATGAAATGAACTATGATATAGAATTTGACATCACTTGTTTTTCTTCAGGAAATGACTTACTACAGACCATTAACAAAACACCTTGTTTTCAAATCCTGTTTCTTGATGTCGAAATGCCCGGTCTTAGCGGTATTGAAACCGCCGCCAGAGTTCGTGAAATCGATATGGAAGATGTGTGCATTATTTTTGTAAGCCACTATCCACAATATATGCAGGACAGCTTCAATGTACGGGCATTTTGGTATTTACAAAAGCCATTGACTTATCCGGACATTGTCATGATCCTAAATAAAATCTTACAATCCTACAGACAGTCACAGAGTAAAAAAATCATTGTTCCTGCCGGCGAAGAAAAAGAACTCGTAAATATACAAAACATTCTATATATAAAAGCTGTAAAATACGAAAAAAACCGTCTGGATTTTGTTCTGACTGACCATACGATACAAAGTCATGGGACACTGCTCCAATGGAAACAGACGTTAAGTCCCCATGGCTTTGTTACGCCTTGTCGGGGGTTCTTAGTAAATATGGACTTTATTCACTATATTTGTGATACCAAACTGATTCTCACCAACGGCACCGAACTGCCATTAAGCCGAAGACAAGCACGCGAGATTAGCGACCTATTTACAAAACATATGATAATATACGGAGGTAACCATGGTATTTGATATCATTTCATCTGTGATAGACATCGCTCTATTATATTTATATCTGAATTTATTTTTAAGCAGTCCTAAAAAACAGTTACCAAAATCCCTTGTTTTTTCCTGTTTCCTATTTGTCGAGATTATTTTATATAACGCGAACAGACTGCTTATATCGAACCAAACCATGGCGAAACCATTGCTTTTGATCACCATAGGATGTCTGACTACCGTTATTCTCACGTACCTCTATCCATATTGCACATTTCGTAATAGATTATTTGTCTCAGTCAGTTTTCAGTTGATTTGTGGTCTTGGGGAAATGCTGACTTATTTTTTTCTATCCATATGTTTCCCTCATACGGCAGCTTTAATCTCTGATATACAGCTCTCATTTATTTCACAATTTTGTATTTGGTTTTTTTGTTTTCTGTTTCGTCAATTATGGCATAAGAAATACAAAAGCCAAAGTGTTTCTTATAATCTGTTGATCATATTAACACCATTTTTATCCTTTATTATTTTAATTGTCATAATACAATGTTTTTTATCTTCCGGAAATGCCATCGCAGATGCATATTATATCACCGTCCTGATCTGTTTATTATCCTTAAATATTGTAAATTATTATTTATTGGACAATGTAATACAAGTCGCCACATTAAAAGAAAAAGAGCGGGAGCTCTCCAAACAGGTAGATTTTCAAACAACAAAATATCAACAGCTCTCATCCGCTTACCGTAATACGCGAAGTTTGTTGCACGATACAAAAAAACACTTTTTTTATATCCAAAACTGTATCGAAGCACAACATTATACAGATGTAATCTCTTATATTCAAAACGCTCTTGACCATCTGGAGCAAAACTATAGCCGCATCAACACTGGCAACTTAGTGATTGATGCTTTTGTAAGCAATTATATGACGATTGCGCAGAATGAAAACATTCAGTTCGATACAAAGATACATATCATCCCTTCCCGCATCCCGACAGACGATTATGATCTGTGTATTATCATTGGAAATTTGTTAGATAATAGTCTGAATGCAACCAGAGGAATCCCCTCTCCCCACCCCAGAAAAATATATACAGAACTTTTTACTACGAAATTGGAATTTATTATTCATATCAAAAATACATGTCAACCAAAGCTGAAATCATCACCTGCCAGTCAAAGTACCCACGAACTTTATCATGGATATGGCCTTACCAATGTGAGATCACTGGTCAAAAAATATGACGGAACGTATTCTTGCTTTACAAAAGATTATACATTTGAAACCATTATTGTAATTCCCATAAAATCATCTGACGCACTGCCGGTTTTAAACCATGTTTAAAGCAAGATCCGGATCCACACCCTAAAATTGCAATTATCCCGGAATATAACAATATGGACTCCCGGTCACCATTTCCGGTAACCGGGAGTCCATATTGTTATATTCCATTTCAAGTAGATCAAAGCTTACTCAGCCACGGAACTATATTTCATTATTTGCTCAGGAACTCATCAATTCCCTTTGCAGCTGCCTTACCGGCACCCATTGCAAGAATTACGGTTGCTGCACCTGTTACCGCATCACCACCGGCATATACGCCTTCCTTCGTGGTCTGACCGTTCTCCTCCTCTGCAATGATACATTTTCTCTTGTTGATCTCAAGCCCCTTTGTGGTAGAAGAGATCAGTGGATTCGGGCTGGTACCTAAGGACATGATAACCGTATCTACATCCAGCGTAAATTCAGAACCTGCGATCTCAACCGGTCTTCTTCTTCCGGAATCATCCGGCTCTCCAAGCTCCATGCGGATACATGTCATGCCCTTAACACTTCCGTTCTCGTCAACAAGAATCTCGGTTGGATTGGTGAGGAGATCAAATACGATTCCCTCTTCCTTTGCATGATGTACTTCCTCGACTCTGGCAGGAAGCTCTTCCTCACTACGACGATATACGATATGAACCTCAGCGCCCAGACGAAGTGCTGTTCTTGCTGCATCCATTGCTACGTTACCACCACCAACGACAGCAACCTTCTTGCCGGCAATAATCGGTGTATCATATTTATCATCAAATGCTTTCATCAGGTTACTTCTGGTCAGATACTCGTTTGCAGAGAATACTCCGTTGGCATTCTCACCCGGAATACCCATGAATCTAGGGAGTCCTGCTCCGGAACCAACAAATACCGCATCAAAGCCCTCGTCATTCAGAAGCTCATCAATCGTTGTTGCCTTACCGATAACAACATTTGTCTCGATCTTTACGCCCAGAGCCTTTACATTCTCAACCTCAGCTGCAACAACACGGTCCTTTGGCAGACGGAACTCAGGGATTCCGTAAGAAAGAACACCACCGGCCTTATGAAGTGCCTCAAAGATTGTTACATCGTAGCCAAGCTTTGCCAGATCACCGGCACAGGTAAGTCCTGCAGGACCGGAACCGATCACGGCAACCTTTTTGTCCTTCTTCTCGACAGCTGCTTCCGGCTTGATTCCCTGCTCTCTTGCAGTATCAGCCACATAACGCTCCAGCTTACCGATGGATACGGCATCACCCTTGATACCGCGTACACACTTAGACTCACACTGGCTCTCCTGTGGACATACACGACCACAGACAGCAGGGAGGGCGGAATATTTGCTGATCACCTTGTAAGCACCGGCAACATTATCCTCTCCAACCTCTTTGATGAATCCCGGAATGTCAATATTAACCGGACATCCCTGAACGCAGCGTGGATTCTTACACTGCAGGCAGCGTGTTGCCTCTGCCATTGCTTCTTCTTTGTTGTATCCCAGACAAACCTCATCGAAGTTTGTAGCACGTACCTTTGGATCCTGCTCTCTGACAGGAATTCTCTTCATAACATCTACTTCCATATCTATCCTCATTTCTGCATGCGATTTTCATTGTTCCTATTGATGTATATGCCTAAAACAGCACATTCACTGTTCCTGATGCACAAAACATTAGTGGCACTGACCACATCCGCCGTGATGGGTCTCTCCCTCTTCAAAACGAAGCTTTGCACGACCTTCCTCTGTCTTGTACATTGTCTGACGCTTCATTGCCTGATCAAAGTCTACCAGATGACCGTCAAACTCAGGACCGTCTACACAGGCAAACTTAATCTCATCGCCAACCTTCAGACGGCATGCACCACACATACCGGTTCCGTCTACCATGATCGGATTCATGCTGACGATTGTCGGAATATTCATTTCCTTTGTCAGCAGGCAGACAAATTTCATCATGATCATTGGTCCGATTGCTACAACTCTTGTATAGCTCTTGCCCTGTGCATAAAGATCCTTGATCTTGTCACAGCCATTTCCCTTGAACTCATAAGAGCCATCATCTGTTGCAATATAAAGGTTTGCTGCCACTTTGCGCATCTCATCCTCAAGAATCAGGATATCCTTTGTTCTTGCACCAATGATAACATCAACGTCAACACCATGCTCCTTCATCCACTTAACCTGTGGATAAACAGGTGCAGTACCAACACCGCCACATACGAAAAGGATCTTCTCCTTCTTTAACTCTTCGATCGGCATCTCGATCAGCTCGGAAGGACATCCCAAAGGTCCAACAAAGTCCTCAAAGCTCTCTCCGACCTCATACTCTGCCATTTCCATTGTAGAAGCTCCTACCGTCTGAAAAACGATGGTAACTGTCCCTTTCTCTCTGTCATAATCACAGACAGTCAGCGGAATACGCTCTCCTTCCTCATCCATTTTTACGATGACAAACTGTCCGGGCTGACAGTGCTTTGCCACTCTGGGTGCCTCAATATCCATGAGCCAGATATTATTGGCAAGATACTCTTTTTTAACAATCTTAAACATAATGAGCCTCCATTTTCTTGTGTGATAACAGCCTTTTCCTTGAAAAAAGCTAATTTATTTCATCAGCATTTCCCGATAGAAAAAACTGATAAATCCTTGCATGTTGATAAAAAACTGTTGGAATACCGGTGATCATCGCTGACATTATCGCCAAACCATTCCGGTGGTTCAAATGCCTGTGCATCCTCCGGATCGGCAAACTCAACCTCAATAAAGACGAGTCCCTCCAATACTCCATGAAAGATATCAAGCTCTCCGGTATGTCCGTCCGGCAGGGGGATGATATAGCGGTCCTTAATGATCAGACTGCCATCCACCTTACTGCGAAGATGCTCATAACTATCCTTATGAAGTGGTGCCTCAATCTCCTGATTGACACGGACCCCCTCCTGTCCTTCAAGCCCGATGCGGGACTTGTAGGTTAAAATATACCGGTCATTGCTCTTTCGGATACGGAGCACGGGATCTGTGCAGAGATACCCCTGTTCCATATGCTTCACGGAATACTGTGTGAGGTTCTCCGGAAGCTTTCGTACCAGAAACTTTTTCTCAATTTCCATATATACTCTCCAAATTCTGATAACTACAGTGCCTTCTCGGCTGCAGCCTTGGCATTCTTAGACTTGCGCCAACGGATTCCTAACAGGATCGCTGCATACGCAACAGCCGCACTGACCAGTGCCTTGATCAGATACCAGAGAAATGCTCCTCCAAAGGTGAGATCAGCAATCGACTTTGCTAAAAGTACAGGAACCATATCAATTCCTCCTTTCCATAGATCAATTAACGTCTGTTCACTAACTCCTTCATAACATCATTCCAATCCAGACCGCATTCAACCATCAATACCATGGTGTGATACAGCAGGTCTGCAATCTCGTATTTTAACTCCTCCGCATCCGGATTCTTCGCGGCGATCACCATCTCGGTCGCCTCTTCTCCGCATTTCTTGAGGATCTTGTCAATTCCCTTGTCAAAAAGATAATTAGTATAAGAGCCTTCCTTCGGATGCTCCTTCCTGCTACGGATCACATCGTAATCCTCGGTAAGCACCGTCAATGGATTGGTATCCACATAATCCCTGCTGGCAAGCTCTGTAAAGAAGCAGCTTCTGTTGCCGGTATGGCAGGCTGCCCCGATCTGACGCACCTTTGCGAGGATCGTATCATTATCGCAGTCGATCATAAGCTTTTTGACATACTGATAATGTCCGGAGGTGTCTCCCTTACACCACAGCTCCTGACGGCTGCGGCTGTAATAAGTCATCTTTCCGGTCTCCAGTGTATGGCGGAAGGATTCTTCATTCATATAGGCTACCATCAGCACCTCATTGGTACGATAGTCCTGAACCACTGCCGGGATCAGTCCGTTATCCATCAGCTTGAAATCGGCAAAATCAACCGCAGATTCAAAAACTGCCACATCGATCCCATTCTCCTTCAGGCTTCGTTTCGCTTTATAGATATCTTTTTCTTCGAAGTAATTCGTGGATACTCCCTGAACCTTGTCAAGTTCCATCAGCTCTGCAAGGTCATTTCGGATCAATCCATCGCGGATCAGCACCTCTGCCTTACAGCCGGACACTGCCTGAATAAGCTTCTCCGTCACATCCACATGCTTGAGGATCACCATGCCAAATCCCATATCATAATACTGATTCAGCTGCTCTGCCGTATGCGGATCTCTCTGCATATCGATCTCAATCGCAAGCTTATCCTTGTCAAAGCGCGCCAGGATCTCTGTAAGCTCCTTCTCCACCGGAAGTACCGCCCTGCGCATAACAATGCGGGATGCACCGGTATAAAGAGCCTTCTTGGCATCCTCAAATCGGTTCACATGAACCCCCGCCATAAACGGAATGTCAATGTCCTTCTCAATCTCTCTCAGTGTGTGTAGAAACTCCTCATGGGATGCTTCATCACCGGTAAAATTATACAAATAAAGACTGTCTGCTCCCTCGCAGCAATACCGGTCAGCCAGTGTGACAATGCTTGAGGAAAGCTCATTCTCTCCGTTGATAAATGGTATTATCTTCTTCTGACTCATAAATTAAACGCCTTTCTCTGCTTAAAATCCTATAAACTTCCCTTGGTGGAAAGTACCTCCTGTATCCTGTCATCATATTGGACTGCCTTGTCAAGTGCCTTTGCAAATGCCTTGAAGGCTGCCTCAATGATATGATGATTATTCTCTCCGTCTAACATTTTAAGATGCAGGTTCATCTCAGCACCATAGCTGACCGCATAGAAAAACTCATGCACCATCTCCGTATCAAAATCGCCGACCTTCGGAACGGTCAGAGGCATATAAAACTTCAGATAAGGTCTGCCGGACAGATCCAGTGCACAAAGCATCAGGGTTTCGTCCATCGGCAGCATGCAGTCACCAAACCGGCGGATACCCTTCTTATCTCCGACCGCCTGCCGGATCGCCTGTCCCAGCACAATGCCGGTATCCTCGATCGTATGATGGGAATCCACCTCAAGATCGCCCTTCACATCTACCGTCAGATCAAACAGACCATGTCTTGCAAAGCTGTTGAGCATATGATCAAAAAATCCAATGCCTGTGTGGATGTCTGCCTTTCCGGTTCCATCCAGATCGATCGCAATATGAACATTTGTCTCACCGGTCACCCGGCTGATATCTGCTTTTCTCTCCTGCACTTTTCCGCCTCCTTATGTCCCTCCCGGACACTTGTTGAAAATAATTATACACTAACGCTTTCAATTGCGCAACGTTACTTTTCCTCGAACCGCACGGCAATCGAGTTGGCATGAGCAGTCAGCTTCTCCGCCTTTGCAAACTTCTCGATATCCTCATGAACAAGTGCTAATGCTTCCTCCGAGTAAGAAATGATGCTTGATTTCTTGACGAAATCATCCACGGAAAGCGGTGAAAAGAACTTCGCAGTTCCGTTGGTTGGTAATATATGGTTTGGTCCTGCAAAGTAATCACCGAGTGGCTCACTGCTGTACTCACCGAGGAAGATTGCTCCTGCATTACGGATCCTTGTCATCGTGTCGAACGGATTGGCTGTCATGATCTCCAGATGCTCGGATGCGATCTCGTTTGCCGTATCAACGGCATCCTGCATGTTGTCTGCAACCAGAATATATCCATAGGAATCTAACGACTTCCGGATGATCTCCTTGCGGGAAAGCTGTGCCACAAAACCATCAACTTCCTCAGATACTTTCTTAGCAAGTTCCATGCTTGTTGTGATCAGGATCGCACTGGCAAGCTCATCATGCTCTGCCTGTGATAAAAGATCGGCTGCCACATATCTCGGGTTCGCAGTCTCATCTGCCAGCACAAGGATCTCACTTGGTCCTGCAATGGAATCAATGCTGACATGACCGTATACGGTTCTCTTGGCAAGTGCCACAAAGATATTGCCCGGTCCGACGATCTTATCGACCTTCTGAATGCTCTCAGTACCATAAGCAAGTGCTGCGATCGCCTGCGCACCGCCGACCTTGTAGATCTCATCCACACCGGCTTCATTTGCGGCAACTAATGTTACCGGATATACCTTTCCATCCTTTCCCGGAGGTGTTGTCATCACGATGCGGTCTACACCGGCAACCTTTGCCGGCATCACATTCATCAGTACAGAGGAAGGATACACTGCCTTTCCACCCGGCACATAGACACCGACTCTCTCAAGCGGTGTGATCTTCTGACCAAGCAAAGTACCGTCCGGCTTGCTGTCAAACCAGCTGTAGCGAACCTGCTTCTCATGGTAGGAACGGATGTTGACAAGTGCCTTGCGGATCACATCGATCAGCTCTTCATCCACCTGTGTGTAAGCCTCCTCAATCTCCTCCTTTGTAACACGGATCGTCTCCGGTGTGATCTTCACTCCGTCAAATTTCTCTGTGTACTCAAAAAGCGCTGCGTCCTTTTTTACTTTTACGGCGTTTAATATTTCGTCTACCGCATCCTGATATTTACCGTACTGGTTCGGACTTCTTTTCAGCATGTTTTCCAAAATATTGTTTTTCTCTTTTTCTGTCAGTGTAACGATCCGCATAGTTTCTTCCTCCTTGTATTGTTGTCATAAATTTGATTATTCCTGATTGGCTGAAACGATCTTTTTGAGATCCTTTACAAGCTTCGTGATCCGCTCATGCTCCATCTTCATACTCACCTCGTTGACTACGACACGGGCTGACAGAGGACAGATCTCCTCAAGCACCTTGAGACCGTTTTCCTTCAGAGTTGAGCCTGTCTCGACAATATCCACGATCACCTCAGACAGACCAACGATCGGGGCAAGCTCGACCGAACCGTTCAGCTTGATGATCTCTACCGTCTGATGCTTTGTATTATAGAAGTAGTCCTTTGCGATCCGTGGATACTTGCTTGCCACACGGATCAAAGAACCATCGTTTAACTTCTCTCTGGCACTCTCCGGACCTGCCACGCACATCCGGCACTTGCCGACATTCAGATCAAGCACCTCATAAAGCTTGCGTCCTGCCTCCAGGATCGTATCCTTTCCGACCACGCCGATATCTGCCGCTCCCATCTCCACATAGGTCGGCACGTCTGTTGCCTTGGAAAGGAAGAAGCGGTAACCTAACTCCTCATTTACAAAAATAAGTTTTCTTGTCTTCTCGTCCTTCATCTCCTCGCAGGTAATCCCGATCTGCTCTAAAAGACTTAATGTGTGCTTTGCCAGTCGTCCCTTTGCAAGGGCAAATGTAATATATCTCATCTCTTCACTCCGTTCTTCTGCATGTTGTGATTTATCTCATCCGGCCATCTCTCATCAATATACTTTAAATCGTATCTGCCTGCACCAGGATCACATCATCAGCTCCGATCCTGTCTGCATATTCCTGATATTGTGCAAGTTCTCTGCCTGAGGACTTTCGGATAAGCTGTACGATTTTGCCGCTGCCGCGCAGCTTTGCTGCAAGATGGTGCGCCTTCTCCCGGTACTCAGCCGGATACACAACAAGTGTTCCGCCAAGCTTTTCCTTTACAAGAAGGTTCTGTCTCTCTAATGCAAGCATAAGCTGATCCACAATGATAACCGCACCGATCGCCGGTGCTTCCTTTCCAAACTGTGCGACAAGACCGTCATAACGACCACCGCTTGCCAGTGCCTCGCCATTGCCGTATGTATATGCACGGAAGATCACGCCGGTATAATAGCTGTAGTTGCTTAACATACTTAAGTCCACGGTAATGTACTGCTCGTAACCGTACATTGCCACAATCTGCTCGACCTTTTTTAAACGATCCAGAGCTTTGAGCACTCTCTCATTGGAGGTTCTCTCCTTCACAAAGGCTTCGGATTCATCAAAGCTTCCCTGCAGCTCAGAAAGACTGACAAAGATCTCCTTAAGCGGTTCGGAAACGGTAAGACGATCCAAAAGCTCCTCCACACCAAAGAAATTTTTGCTCTCGATCAGCTCAAACAGCTGCGCTGCCTCTGCCTCGGAAAAGCCCGCCTCCTCGACAAGACCACGGAGAAGATCCGCATGCCCGATCTCTAACTGGAACTCCTTAAGACCACTCTTTAGCAGACACTCTATTGTCAGCACGACCATTTCGGCATCCGCATCGGAGCTTGTGTCATTATAAAGCTCGGCACCGATCTGTGTGACCTCCTGCAGCTTTCCCTTGTACGGTGTTGTATTGACGAAGGTGTTGCCCATATAGCAGAGACGGATCGGCATTTCCTCTTCTCTGTCATACTTTGAAACACACCGTGCGATCGCCGGAGTGATATCCGGACGGAGCACCAGGGTGTTGTTGCCCCGGTCAAAGAATTTAAACATTGCCTGGGACTGCACAGATCCTTTTTCTTTGCTGAAAATATCAAAATATTCAAAGGTCGGTGTCTGAATATCACGAAATCCGTAAGAGATCATCACCTGATGAAGCTCCTGCTGAATTTTCAACCGACTGGCGCACTCTGCGCCATAAATGTCCCGGACACCGCCGGGCGTATGCAAAAGTTCCTGACCAAAATTTCGCTCTGACATGCTCTCCTCTTTTCTGCGCACGGTAATATATCTTCGTCTGAGCCGGGTGCGCTCGGTCACAGACCTTATCAAAAGAAACGCTTTCCGGATATCGGTTTTGTTTCTTCGTATCTGCCATACCGGTGTCTTTTAATTAGTAAAGGCTGGTTGGATTTTCTAACTTCGGATCATAACCCTTGTCCCGTAATGCGGACACAATCTGTTCCTTATGCTCATGACCAAATGCCTCCAGCGTAATCTTAAGCTCAACAGCGGCGTTACGGTTGATGCTGACAAACTGGTTGTGCTCCAAACGGATGACATTACCCTTAAGCTGTGCGATCACATTTGCGACATTCACAAGCTCGCCCGGACGATCCGGAAGCTGTACGGATACGGTAAATACACGTCCTCTCTCGATCAGACCATGCTGTACCACGGAGGACATCGTAATGATATCCATGTTGCCGCCGCTTAAGATCGATACGACTCTCTTGTCCTTGCAATTTAAATGCTTGAGCGCTGCTACAGACAGAAGCCCGGAATTTTCTACAACCATTTTATGATTCTCAACAACATCGAGAAAGTTGACGATGAGTTCCTCATCCTCCACTGTGATGATATCATCCAGATTCTTCTGGATATAAGGGAATACAACGTCTCCCGGTGTCTTTACGGCAGTACCGTCTGCGATTGTTACGGCGCTCGGCAGGGAAACAACCTTTCCTGCCTTTAAGGAAGCCTTCATGCAGGCTGCGTTTGCCGGCTCCACACCGATCACCTTGATGTTTGGATTTAACATTTTGGCAAGCGTAGATACACCGGCTGCCAGTCCGCCTCCTCCGATCGGTACCAGAATAATATCAACCGTTGGCAGTTCCTTGAAGATCTCCATCGCAATGGATCCCTGACCGGTTGCCACAGCCAGATCATTGAACGGATGCACAAATGTCATGTTACGCTCCTCGGCGATCTCCAGTGCCTTCTGATAAGACTCATCATAAACGCTTCCGTGAAGAACAACCTCTGCCCCGTAGCTTCTGGTGCGGTTGACCTTAATCAGCGGCGTGGTCGTCGGCATAACGATCACAGCCTTTGTCCCAAACAGCTTAGCTGCGTTGGCAACACCCTGTGCGTGGTTGCCTGCCGATGCAGTGATCAGTCCATGCGCCAGCTCCTCCTTTGTCAGTGTGCTCGCCTTATAATAAGCACCTCTTACCTTATATGCTCCTGTATTCTGCAGATTTTCCGGCTTTAAATATACCTTGTTGCCGGACATCTGTGAAAAATAATCACTGTAGATCAAATTGGTCGGAAGGGTGACTTCCTTTACCTTTTCTGCTGCCTCCTCAAAACTTTCCAATGTCATCATCTGATATCACCATGCCTTTCTTACTGTTCCTCTTCTCTTTTCTCAAAAAGCGCATCCACAAAGCTGTCTGCGTCAAACTTCTGCAGATCATCGATCTGTTCTCCGATACCGATATATTTAACCGGTATATTCATCTCGGACTGGATTGCGATCGCAATACCGCCTCTGGCAGTGCCGTCTAATTTCGTCAGAACGATTCCGGAAATGTCTGCAACCTCCGCAAACTGCTTCGCCTGTACCAGTGCATTCTGCCCGGTCGTACCATCCAGCACGATCAGTGTTTCTCTGTATGCCTCCGGAAATTCTCTCTCAATGATCCGGTTGATCTTGCGAAGCTCCTCCATCAGGTTCTTTTTATTGTGAAGACGTCCTGCCGTATCACAGATCAGCACATCCGCCTTTCTTGCTTTCGCTGCATTGACCGCATCAAAGACAACCGATGCCGGATCGCCGCCCTCCTGTCCTGCAATGATCTCAACGCCTGCGCGGTTCGACCACTCGGTCAGCTGCTCGATCGCCGCCGCACGGAAGGTATCGGCTGCCGCCAGAATGACCTTTTTACCCTGTGCTTTAAGCTGGCCTGCCAGCTTGCCGACAGAGGTTGTCTTTCCAACGCCGTTTACGCCGATCATCAGTACCACAGAGGTCTTATGCTCAAACTTATACGCCGTCTCATCCACCTTCATCTGCTGCTTGATCGTATCCATCAGAAGCTCTCTGCATACAGAAACCTCTTTGATCTTCTGTTCCTTTACCTTTTCCTTGAGATCCTCAATGATCCGGTCTGTCGTAGCAACACCGATATCAGCCATGATCAGGATCTCCTCCAGCTCCTCATAGAAATCGTCATCAATCTCTGAAAAGCCACTGAAAAGGGAATCAAGCCCTGACACAAAATTATCTCTGGTCTTTGTCAGACCGCTTTTTAATCTGTCAAAAAATCCCATAATTACTCCATTTCCCGCCATTACCGCGATATATGTAATGATATTTGGCACAGACGATATTCTGCTCCAAACAGATGCCGCAGACCTCTCTGCTGCATCATATCGTTAATTGACAACATCCTTCTCATCCAGAAGATTTACGGATACAAGTGTAGAAACACCCTTTTCCTGCATGGTGATTCCATATAAGATATCTGCCGCATTCATCGTACCACGACGATGCGTGATCACGATGAACTGTGTATCCTTTGTCAGCTTATGTAAGTACTGTGCGTAGCGGTCTACGTTAGAATCATCTAACGCCGCCTCGATCTCGTCCAGCAGACAGAACGGTGACGGTTTCAGACTCTGGATCGCAAATAACAGTGCGATCGCCGTCAGTGCCTTCTCTCCACCGGAAAGCTGCATCATGTTCTGCAGTTTCTTTCCCGGAGGCTGTGCAACGATCTTGATGCCCGCCGTCAGGATATCCTCCTCTTCCAGAAGCTCCAGGGTACCACGGCCACCGCCGAACAGCTCCTTAAACACCTTATCGAAACGTTCTCTGATCTCCGCAAACTGTTCCGCAAACTGCTTGCGCATTGACTCATCCAATTCGTTGATGATACCCTCCAGAACGCCCGCCGCCTTGATCAGATCATCATGCTGTGTCTTAAGCTGTGTATAGCGCTCCAGCACATCCTGATACTGTTCGATGGCATTGACATTGACATCACCGAGTGCCTTGATCTTTCCTTTCAGAGAACTGATCTCCTGCTTCATCTGCGGCATGCTAAGTTCCGTCTCTGTCCGAAGCTCCTCCGCCGCATGATAGGTCAGCTCATACTGCTCCCACATATAGGTGGTTCTTGAATTGATCCGCTCCTCCATCTTGTCTTTCTGGTTATTCAGACGGAAGCACTCCTTGTCCAGCTCATTGATCTTATCGGACAGACTTTCTCGTTTATCGATAAAATCCTTGTGCTGTCTGGAGAGCTTGTCCTTATTCTCGCTCTCCTGCCGGATCGTCTCCTCCAGAGCTTCGATCGACTTTTTCGTCTCCTCGATCTGCTTTCTGGCACTTTCAATCTCCTGCTGCTTTGTCTGCATAAGATTTTCCGCCTGACGGCTGTCTCCGGCAGTCGCCTCAAATTCCTCCTTCAGCCCCTTCATGGTCTGATCGATTCGCTCTATATTCTGAGCAACAAACTCATTGCTCTGGATCTCTGTGGAGATTTTTAAGGAGTATTCACTGTTCTTCTCGGTCAGCCTCTTTTCTTCCTCACGAAGCTGTTCCAGAGACTTATTTAACTCCTCCAGATGTGTCTCGTTTTCTTTGCTCTTGCTTTCCGTGTCACTGATGCTTGCCTTCAATGCATCAAGCTGACCGGTAAGCTCTGCCTTCTGGGTATCGATTCCCTGACTCTCCAGACGGATCTGATCCAGATCATCCTGATTCTTTAAGAAATCTCCCTTGGCTCTGTCGTAATTGATCTTCGCCGTATTCTGCTTCAGAATCAGTTCCTGACGGATCTTACGATTGTTCTCCATGGCATCCTGCAGCTCTTTGGCTTCCTGTCTGCCCTCTTCCTGTTCTTTCACAATACCGCGCATCCGGTCACGCTGTGCCTGAACCTCCTTCTCGAGATTCTCCATCTCACGATGACGTCCGAGAAGGTTATTGTTGTTCTTATAAGCACCACCGGACATAGAACCACCCGGATTTAAAAGCTCTCCCTCCTTGGTAACGATCCGCAGGGAATGCTTATACTTCTTAGCAAGCGCGATTGCATGATCGATGTGGTCTACAACAACAAATCTTCCGAGAAGATATTCCACAAGCCGGTCAAATCTCGCCTCCGCATGAACCAGCGAGGATCCAAAACCGACCACACCCGGCTCCTGCAGAATATTCTGTGCCTGATTGACTCCCCTTCCGGAAATATTCGTCAACGGAAGGAACGTGGCACGTCCATAGCGGTTCTTTTTCAGAAGGGCGATCATTGCTTTGGCGGTCTGCTCATTGTCCGTAACGATATTCTGGATACTTCCGCCAAGCGCTGTCTCAATGGCGATCTCGTAATCCTTCTCCACACGGATAATATCGGCAACAACACCGATAATGCCCGGGTTATGCTCCTTCTGCTCCATGACACGGCGTATACTCTGTCCAAAGCCCTCGTACCGCTCTGTCATGTTTTTCAGAGAATTTAACCGCGAATTTGCCATATGGAACTTCTGCTGTGTATCGCGGTGCTCCTTCTCTAACTCCTGACTTCTCTCGGAAAGCCTCTTCATCGAATTGCGGATCTCAACCGTATTGGCATCCATGCCCTCAATCTTGTCCGAAATATCGGACAGAACAGCTCTCTGCTCCTCCATCGCTTCCTGCAGTCCTGCCGCCTCGGATTTATTCTCAAGAACACGCTTTGTCAGCTCTGCACGCTTGACATTGATCTGCTCCAGCATTGTCTCAAACTTCTGCTGGGTTGTCTTGATCTCCGTCGTCTGTGTCATTGCCTTCATAATCTCATCATTGCGGTCAGCAATTTCTCTCTCGGCTTCTGCGATCTGACTGCTTGTCTGCGCCAGAGTCTCCTGCAGCTGCTCCTGCTCCCTGCGGATTCCGGCAAGCTTTTCATCAAATGCATCCTGCTTTTCCTGGTAGCCTGCCTTTTCTTCCTTCGCTTCATTTAAAGACTTCTGTAAGCTTTCCAGACGTTCCTTATAATGCTCCTCATTCTGTCCGGCACTGCGGATCTGCTCCTGCAGCACCTTGACATTTCCCTCCTGTTCGTTTAAGGATACACGGGATGTCGTGAGGTTTTCCCTGTTCTGTTCCAGGCTCTGATTCTGCTTCTCGAGAATCTCTTCCACCTGTGCATATTCGTTTTTCGTCTCTTCAAATTCTTTTCTTGCATTTTCCAGATCTGCCGATGCAATGTCCTGTTTTCTGGACACATCCTCCATCTCGGTATGGATCTGGTCATATTCCATCAGGAAAATATTCACATCGAGTCCACGCAGTTCATCACGATAGATCAGGTATTCATGTGCCTTCTCGGACTGCTTTTCAAGAGGTCCGACCTGCTTTTCAAGCTCTGACAGAATATCCTCGATACGAACCATATTCTGCTGCTCCTCGGCCAGATTCTTCTCGGCAGCTGCTTTTCTTTTCTTGAACTTCACGATACCTGCCGCCTCATCAAACAGCTCACGGCGCTCCTCCGGTTTACCGCTTAGGATCTTGTCGATCTGCCCCTGTCCGATGATCGAATATCCCTCTTTACCGATACCGGTATCAAACAACAGCTCCTGAATGTCACGAAGACGACAGGATGCCCCATTTAACAGATATTCACTTTCTCCGGAACGATACACACGTCTGGCGATCGTCACTTCCTCGTACGGCACATTCAGCTTGTGATCCTCATTGCTGATGGTGATCGCCACATACGCATAACCGAGCGGCTTACGAAGCTCTGTTCCCGCAAAGATGATATCCTCCATCTTCGCACCACGAAGCTGCTTGGCACTCTGCTCTCCAAGCACCCAGCGCACGGCATCGGCAACATTACTCTTACCACTGCCGTTTGGTCCGACAATCGCCGTAATTCCATTATGAAATTCAAAAATAAGTTTATTGGCAAATGATTTAAAACCATGCACTTCCAGACTTTTTAAATACATGTATGTTCTCCCTGCTTATTCTGACTGTCAGACTCTCTCTTCAAGATAAGGATTGCCTCATAGGCTGCGGACTGCTCTGCCTTCTTCTTAGTCTGACCGATTCCCGTGGAGATCTGTCTTCCATTGACAAATACCGCCGCCTGATATTCCTTGTGGTGATCCGGTCCGCTCTCACCGATCAGACGGTATTCTAAAGTATTGCCCTCATGTCTCTGCACGATCTCCTGCAGAAATGTCTTACTGTCATAAAACAGCTTTTTATTGTCAATATCCTTAAGGATATGTGCTTCAATATAACGCTTGGCAGGCTCAAAGCCGCCATCCATATATACGGCACCGATCGTTGCCTCTAACGCATCCGAAAGCACGGAATCTCTCTGTCTTCCGCCGGTCAGCTCTTCTCCCTTGCCAAGGCGGAGGTAATCGCCCAGATGAATCTCTTTGGCACAAAGTGCCAGAGTCGGTTCACAGACATAGCTGGCTCTCGTCTTAGTCATCTCGCCCTCCGGCATGTCCGGATGATTGCGGAAAATAAACTCGCTCGATACCAGCTCCAGCACCGCATCCCCCAGAAACTCCAGCCGTTCATTGCACTGTGACTTCTTCATGTGCTTCTCGTTGGAGTATGAGCTGTGCGTCAATGCTGTCGCAAGCAGTGTTTTGTCCTGAAAAATATAGCCAACTTCTTTCTCAAACTCTTCCATCATTTTTGCTTTCATTGCGCCAAACCCTTTCCTGTAATTCCTCTGCCTGTCTGTAAATATTCCCAGAGCTGTCCCACCGTATTCCAACGGACAGCCTCCTCTTCCTCAACGATCACTCCAAACACTGCCTCCACGCCCATCAGTATCTGATAAAGCATCAGTGAATCAGCACCGTAATCTCTCACAAAGGACTTCTCCCGCCGGATCTGCTCCGGCTCTACTTCTAATATCTCTGCCAGCAGCTTCTGCAGCTTTTCATATTCCATATGAACCCTCATTTCTGCAAAACTCTATCACAAGTCACTTAAGCCTATATTCCGGCAATCCGAATCGGAAACCATCGTCTAATCGAGCTTTAAATTCTCGCGGATACGGTCGTTGATGCCTTCCTCGCTGAAGGAAATGCACTGAAGGATCGCCGTCTTGATCTCGGCCTCGCCGGAGCTTCCGTGTGCTTTAACAACAAGACCTTTGAGTCCTAACAATGGTGCACCTCCATGCTCGGATGCATCGAAGGACTTTAATGTCTGCTTCAGTGCCGGCTTGATCAAAAGTGCACCGATCTTACTGCGAAGAGAACTCATCAGCCCCTTCTTGACCATATGAAGCAGTGCAGAACCAAGTCCCTCATACAGCTTCAGTATAACATTGCCGACAAATGCTTCACAGACGATAACGTCTGCACCACCCTTCGGAATGTCTCTCGCTTCAATGCTTCCGATAAAGTTAATGTCATCACATTCTTTTAATAAAGGATATGTCTCTTTAACCAGGGCATTCCCCTTTTCTTCCTCGGCACCGATGTTGACGATTGCCACACGCGGATTCTTGATCCCCACGATATTCTCCATATAGATGGATCCCATCTTTGCAAACTGCACCAGATGAGAGGCTCTTGCATCTACATTGGCACCACAGTCGATCAGAAGAGATACGCCGTCTGTCGTTGGGATAAGCGGAGCTAACGGTGCTCTCTCCACGCCGCGGATCCTGCCTACAACAAGCTGTCCTCCTACCAGAATCGCGCCGGTGCTTCCTGCCGATACAAACGCATCCGCCTCGCCCTTTTTGACGAGCTTCATACCGACAACGATCGAGGAATCCTTTTTCTTGCGGATCGCTTCTACCGGTGGCTCATCAAAACCGATCACGTCTTCTGCATTAACGATCTGAACTCTGCTTTCATCATAACTGTATTTGGCAAGCTCTGCTTGTACTTCCTCTGCACGGCCAACCAGGGTAATCTCAATTTTATTATTCTCTGCCAGCGCATCTACGGCACCATGTACCGGGGCTTCCGGAGCATTATCTCCTCCCATGGCATCCACTACGATCCTGATCTTTTCGTCCATTTCTTATCCAACCTTTCCTGCTTCTCCTGATCTTGCACAGTGCTTCTGTGTTGTCAGACGTCTCCTGTGCATAAGCATACAAAGTATATTATACCCGAATTTGTTTCATAGTGCAAGAAGTGAGCGAAAACAAGCCGAGCATTTTCCAATACCACAAAAACGGCGGTTTTTAAAGCCTGCCGCCTTAAAAACCGCCAAATAATCTAATCCTTTTTGTAAAAGAATGAGCGATACGCTGTAAATCCATAATCCTCCGCAGATATGATCTGCTCCGTGCTCCCCACGAAAAGCATGCCATCCTCATTAAGCGCCTGATTGAACTTGTGATAGATCGACTTCTTGGCATCCTCCGTGAAGTAAATCATCACATTACGGCAGACGATCATATCGCATCCGGACGGATATGAGTCCTTGAGAAGATTGTGCTGTTTAAACTCTACACATTTCTTAATCTCATCATGAATCTGATAGCTCTTCCCCCCCACCTGTGTAAAATGCTTTTTGATAAATTCCTTTGGTAAACCTTTCAGACTCTTCTCATCATAGAGACCGATCTGTGCCTTCTCTAACACCTGCTTATCCAGGTCTGTCGCCAGAATGTGGATCCTGTTCAACGGAATAAACTTCGCCAACAGCATCACAAGCGTATATGGCTCATCCCCGGTAGAACACGCTGCACTCCAGATCCTGATATCGTTACCGAAACGTTCAAACAAATACGGAAGGATCTCATTCTCCAACACCTTCCACTGATCCGGATTGCGGTAAAACTCAGACACGTTGATCGTCAAATATGTCACAAACTCTTCCAGCAATGCCGGATCCTTCTTGAGTGCAGCAACATACTCATCATAGGTGGCAATCCCCGCCTTCACAATGAGCGCATCAATCCGGCGTTTCATCTGGCGTTCCTTATAGCAGCTTAAGTCAATCTTTGTCATTTGAAATATTTTCGATTTAAAAACTTCATAATCACCCATACAAATCCTGCTTTCCTTTCTCAGCTCATAAGCCATGAACCACGGTTTCTGTCACTTTTCCCCATAAAAGGATGTATCCCACCGTATTCTACCCCTTCTCCCCATAAGCAAAAATTCGCCAACCCATCGATGATGGATTGGCGAAAGGAATTATTCTTGCGAATTACTCAGCGTCTGTATCCACAGCAACTTCCTCTTCCTCAGAAGCGTTGTCATTCAACAGAGCCTTCATGCTCAGGCTGATCTTGTGATCCTCGTTATTGAAATCAACAACCTTAGCCTCGATCTCCTGTCCTACTGACAGTACATCAGATGGCTTATCCACATGCTCCTTAGAGATCTGAGAAACATGAAGAAGTGCGTCAACACCCGGCTCGAGTTCAACGAAGGCACCGAAATCTGCCATTCTTGCAACTCTACCCTTAACGATTGCACCTACGTTATATTTACCATCGGCATTTAACCATGGGTTCTGATCCTCGAACTTCAGGCTTAATGCGATCTTATCATCCTTAATATCCTTAATGAGAACCTTTGTTACATCGCCAACCTTGAATACCTTGCGAGGATTCTCAACACGTCCCCAGGACATCTCGGAAATATGAAGGAGTCCGTCTGCTCCACCAAGATCGATGAATGCACCGAAATCGGTCAGATTCTTTACAGTACCCTCTACAACATCTCCAACGTGGATTCTTGCGAAAAGCTCCTCTTTCAGCTTTGCCTTCTCAGCAACCAGAAGCTGCTTTCTGTCACCGATGATTCTTCTCTTCTTAGGATTGAACTCAGTTACAACAAATTCAATCTCCTGTCCATTGTACTTGGAAAGATCCTTCTCATAAGAATCAGATACAAGACTTGCAGGGATGAAGATCTTTGTCTCATCAACAACTACACTTAAACCGCCGGATAATACAGCAGTTACTGTAGCCTTTAATACTTCTTTATTCTCAAATGCTTCACGGATACGCTCGTTACTCTTCTCCATAGCGAGACGCTTGTATGTCAGTAAAACCTGACCCTCTCCGTCGTTCACCTTAAGAACCTTTGCTTTCATAACATCATCAACCTTTACAACATCTCTCAAGTCGATTCCTGACTGATTGCTGTACTCATTACGTGTGATGATACCATCGGCTTTGTAGCCAATATTAAGGACAATCTCATCTTCCTTTACATCGATAACTGTCCCTTCTACAATCTCTCCATTGTGGATTGTTACAAGTGATGCTTCTA
>NZ_DBLXSO010000054.1:0-19974 GCF_057878315.1 Jutongia sp.
GACTGTCACTAATAGGTCGAAGGCTTATCCAAAAGAAACGGAGAGCTGGTTGCAAAAGCGGCGTGAAGATGTTATAATCGGTATACAGTTTTGAAGGTATCTGCTTTCAAAAAGATGATCCTCGATAGCTCAATGGTAGAGTACTCGGCTGTTAACCGAGTTGTTGTAGGTTCGAGCCCTACTCGGGGAGTTTTCCTTATTTTAGGATATTTTCCTGATTCGGGACATATAATAAATAGAAGGCTCCATGGTCAAGCGGTTAAGACATCGCCCTTTCACGGCGGTAACACGGGTTCAAATCCCGTTGGAGTCATTATATGGCGCAGTAGCCAAGTGGTAAGGCAATGGTCTGCAACACCAGTATGCGCCGGTTCAAATCCGGCCTGCGCCTCTCAAATCCTTGAAACGCTGATGTTTCGAGGATTTTTTTCTATATAAAGAAATATACCAATAAGCCGGCACGATTCAGTAACAGATTGTGTGGATTCAGGCTTTGATGGAGTAGATAGAGGAGGAGAAGAATTTGGAGAACGGGCAGGATATAAGCGCAGAGATTGGCTTTCAGGAAGAGATATACCGTCGGTTTGGAGAGAGTAAATTAAAACCGGAACAATATTCTGCATTGGGACTTGCGTATATCGGAGATGCGGTTTATGATCTAATCATTCGTACATTGGTGCTTCGTCGGGGCAATTACAGTGTTAAGACATTTCACAAAATGACCAGCAGTATTGTCAAAGCGGAGGCACAGGCACGTCTTGTAGAGTCGATTGAGCCGGATCTGACCGAGGAGGAGAACCGGATCTTTCATCACGGACGCAATGCCAAATCAGGAACCTCTGCCAAGAATGCGTCGATCATTGATTACCGGATTGCGACAGGATTTGAGGCGCTGATAGGTTATCTCTATCTGAAGGAGCAGCTTGGGAGGGCGATTGAACTAATTGCACTCGGACTGGAGCGGACCGGACAGTACGATAACAAATAGACCGGTCAGGCAGTAAACGATTAGTTAATTTCAAAATTAAGAGATTAAAGAGACTAAGAGCGTAACATATTATGCGGAAAGGACAATGTTATGAGATACGAAGAGCTTACAATAGAAGGAAGAAATGCAGTGCTGGAGGCGTTCCGTGCCGGCAAGACGATTGATAAGGTATTCCTGTTGGATGGATGTCAGGATGGACCGATCCGCACGATTTTGCGCGAAGCAAAGAAGGCAGACACGATTGTTAATTTCGTGAAAAAGGAACGTCTGGATCAGATGTCCGAGACAGGGAAGCATCAGGGCGTGATCGCATATGCAGCAGCGTACGAATACGGTACTGTTGATGAGATGCTTGAGAATGCAGCTGCAAAGGGCGAGGCACCTTTTTTGATTCTTTTGGATAATATTGAGGATCCCCATAATCTGGGTTCTATTATCCGTACTGCTAATCAGGTGGGAGCACATGGTGTAATCATACCGAAGCGTCGGGCTGTTGGGTTGACGGCTACCGTGGCAAAGGCGTCCGCAGGCGCGATCAACTACACGCCGGTAGCGAAGGTTACGAATCTGGTGAGAACCATGGAGGAACTTAAGGAAAAGGGCATGTGGTTTGTGTGTGGAGATATGGATGGAGAATCCATGTATTCACTCGATCTGACCGGACCGATGGGGGTCGTGATTGGAAATGAAGGTGATGGTGTCAGCCGTCTCGTCAAGGAGAATTGCGATTTTGTTGCCAGCGTTCCGATGTTTGGCGATATTGATTCGCTGAACGCATCCGTGGCGATGGGAGTACTGTCTTATGAGATTGTCCGTCAGAGACTGGCAAAGCAAAAATAAATTATCAGGGATTACGCTGGAGGAAGGAAAATGGCAGAAAATATGGAAGCATTGCCGGAGGAAGTCCTGATTCAGAGGGCACAGGCGCAGGATTACGATGCGATGGATGCGTTGATGCAGAGATATAAGGGAATTGTGCGAAAACGAGCGCGATCCTTGTTTATTATTGGCGGTGATCAGGACGATCTGATGCAGGAGGGCATGATCGGTCTGTTCAAAGCAATTCAGGATTATGACAAGAGCAAGGAAGCCGTATTTTCTACCTTTGCGGAGCTTTGCATCAGCAGACAGCTTTATTCCGCAGTGAAGTCCTCGAACCGCAAGAAAAATATTCCGCTCAACACCTATGTGTCCATCTACTCGCCGGTGTATTCGGAGCAGGGGGAGGAGACAGAAGGCAGTTTTATGGTGGATCATTCGCTGGAAGCGGCGGAGCTTAGCCCTGAGGAGATTTTGATCGATCGGGAGAATGTCTGCAGTCTCAGATGCAAGATCGAGGAATGCTTAAGTGCCATGGAGAAGCAGGTATTTGACCTGTATATGGAAGGCATGACGTATCAGGAGATCGCAAGGCATTTGGATAAGGAGCCAAAATCGATCGATAATGCCCTGCAGCGCATTAAGTCGAAGGTGAATAAGGCTTTAAACAAATAGCCCTATTAGTCTGTCCAGAAGAAAGTTTTGTCCAGAAGATCACCTAAAAGAATAATTTCCTCATCGGTGATACAGCTTAACAGCAGCTGGTCAAGCCGGTACTGCGCATTGACCTTGCGCATATTACAGGAGGTAAGGATTGTATTGGCAAGGGTGAGAAAGCCCTTTGTGGCATCTTCGCGGTTGTAGGGGGCAAGCGTTTCCTGCAGCTTTTGATCATATTTGACAGAGAATGTGTACTGAATCAGAAGAAGGAGATCGGAACGTTGAATATTCCGGACTCTTGTCTTCTGTTTTTTTAATTCTGCGGAAATGATCTTTGTAGCGTGTTTGACGGTAAGATCTGCGGAAAGCTGTGGATATCTGCTTTGCAGGTGACGAGTGATCCAATCCGGGCAGCGATCCGTGCTGTCAAGTGGCTGAAGACTTGCAAAGGCACGCTGATAAAGCATTTGCTGCTCCTTCTGAATGGACATAGAGAGCAGCTCGGAAATATATTTCTCATTTTCCCATTGAATTTCTTCGCCAAGAAAATCCTGAAGCTCGGCATACATTTCGTTATTGCGGGTCGGCTCATGCGATTTGCCGTTATGATAAAGCTGCGCCAGAAGGCTCGAGATCCGGGCTTTTGGTGCATAGGCGATCGCATAGTAATTCTGTGCCGTTCTTAAGTCATCCGGAGCAATATCGTTATTTTTGCGGCGCGGCACATTTTTCAGATAACGGCGGATGTGATCCTTCTCCGTTTCGTTGGCAAACAGCGGATTCGTCTCCTGCTCGGTCTGTTTCCAGCGGCTGTAGGAGGAGCGTTCCAAAAGGAGCATAAGATCCTGTTCAGTCTGCTTCTGGTAATACTGAAATGCCTCGTTGAGCAGGGAAACGTAGTAACTGTAAACGGTCATGCTGTAGCCCTTGAACAGCTCGGCGTTATGACACATCCATACAAGAAATTCCCTCACGGAAAGGGACTTTTTGGTGGCATAGGATTTCTGCAGCAGATCGGTTCGCGCGGTCTGAAGCGGACGCAGCTCCTGATCGGTATGTGTTTCAAAGAAATCAACCATGAAGCGGTAGGTCTCCGGATCCTGTCCGTTTTCCAGGCAATACATACAGAGCATTTCCTCATAATCATTTACCTGCAGGTTCCACTGGGAAAGTCCGTGCAGCAGGTAATCCTCGGTTTCATCAAGGCTGAAATGCAGATTCAGGGCGAGCTCAAGGATCTGGCGGCGGTGCGGGACGGCATACCCGCCAATACCAAACCAGCGCTGAATGGTCTGCCGGGACGCGAGCTTAAATGGTTTCACCTGACGGTAGAAATTCAGATAGGCTTCCTGACGCAGCTCGTCGGAAATATCGGTGGTAGCCGTATCGGCTGGGTTTTGACCGGATCGCTCAGAAACATTATCCGGATCTGTGATCGTATGCTGTTTAGAGCCCGTGACGTGTGCAGGGCGCCACTTTCGGATCAGAAAGAGATCTGTTCTTTGATAATGCTGGTTATGCAATTGTGTCAAAATGTCTTCGCTGCTGTTGATCACATAATGCTTCATGGGAAAATCCTTTCTAAATACCATCCAGATCGCCGTCAAAGTCGTTTTTCGGGGAAGCCGGTTTTGCCGTTTTCTTCGGGGCGGTGTTTGACTTTTTCGGAGCGGTAGTCGCCTTGGAAGAGGAGCCGCCGGAGTTTTTCGCGGAACCGGAACTGTTGCCGGAGCCGGACTTCTTCGAGGTAGTCGCTTTGGAAGAGGAGCCGCCGGAGTTTTTGCCGGAGTTGCCGGAGCCGGACTTCTTCGAGGTTGTCGCCTTGGAAGAGGAGCCGCCGGAGTTTTTGCCAGAGCCGGAATTGCCGGTTTTTTTGCCGGAGTTGCCGGAATTATTACCGGAGCTGGAGTTGCCCGGTTGGTTTGCCGGCGTGTTGGAACTGTCTGGATCATCCGGAGCATTTGCCGGTGTGTCGGTGCTGTCGGCGTCGGCGTCAGCCGGATTGTCCGAAGAATGCAGATCTGCGTCCGGTTCGGCGGAAGTGCTGTTTATAGCCGGTGTTATTGAGCTTGCCGGTGCGTGTGGGATTTGATCCTTTACTGTAGATCTGTGCTGCAGGATGCCCCAGATGCTTCCGGATAATATCAATAATACCGCAACAACGGCGCCGATAATGATCTGCTTTTTCCTTCTTGATTTCTTATGAGAAATGGAAAGTTCCATATCTTCAAGCAGCTTCTCCGTGAAGTTTGCTTCGCCGTTTTCGACCTTGCCGCCTTGGATGGTTGTATTATTTAGTATATTGGCAAGGGTGGACGGTTTGGCGGCATAGAGTGCCGTGTAAAATTCTGACATTGATTGAAAACGTTTCTCCGGTCGTACGGCAAGACCCTTCATGATGCAGGACATTGCCTGAGGCGTGAGACGGACGCCGTCGATCCGTTCCAGAGGAAGCTGCTTGTCCTCGATCAGACGCGATACAGAATCGTCCGGAACGATTCCTGTGATCATGTAATACATTGTGGCACAAATGCCGTACACATCGGTCCAGGGTCCCTGTTTGCCGCCTGCACTGCATTGCTCGATCGGAGCAAAACCACGTTTGAAAATAATCGTATATTCGTCACCCTGCGCGTTCTGCGACAGACGGGCGGCACCAAAGTCGATCAGCTTGAGTCTGCCATCCTCAGTCAGAAGAATATTGTCAGCGCTGATATCGCGGTGCAGAATGCCCTTTTCGTGAATTTTGATCAGACTCTGCAAAAGCGGTTTGATCAGAATAAGCATTTTGTCCCCACGGATACGACCATGCTCGCGCACATAATCCTTGATACTTGTGCCGTCCACGTAATCCATGATGATGCAGGGAGTTTCCTTATACCAGAAGAAATCTCTGGCGGAGGCGATGCCCTCCAGCTCATAGAGTCCGGCGGCAATTTTGGCTTCCTTCACAGCCTCGTCCATGCTGGCGCCGGTGTGCTTATGAAATGCCTTGATCGCCACCGGAATATCCAGAGAATGATCCATTGCCTTATAGGTCGTGGCAAAGCCACCACTTCCGATTTCTGCCAGAATTTCGTAGCGGTCCATGATTATTTCGTTTTTGTCAAAGCTGTTTATCGTGCTGCTCATTATTTATGCTCCGTTTGTTTTTGCTGGTTATTCATCGATCAGTATTGTTTTCTCATTCGAATAAAAGCTTCTCTGAGAAACAGGTTTCTTGTCGTAAGTTCTCAGCTTTACGGAAATCGTTGCGTTCCGGAAGCTGTAATGCAGTTTGAAAATACCTTTTTGCTGCTTGATATTATTGTTTTTCAGACGCAATAATACATATCTGCCCACATTTTTGCGGATGTAAACGTCAACATATTTTCCCTGATATTTATTCAAACGAATCTGCAGGAAACGTTGCCCGTCCACGGTTTTATGCTTTGTGAGCGAATATTTCGGCGCCATAAGACGTGGGGAAACCGTCTGGACCTTTGAGGCGGAGCCACGTACGGTCTGTCCGTTTTTCAGGACATATGGTACTGCCTTATAGCGGTATTTTGTGCCCACTGACACTTTTCTGTCAAGGTAAGTGGTTGTGCGGGCTGTGATCATTGCAATCCGTTTGTAGCCGGTTTTATTGGTGCTGCGGTATAACAGGAATCCATCGCGGTCAGCAGAATTCTTCCAGGTGATCCGGACACTTCCGGAACGATCTGCGGACGCTTTGATCGTCATCTGTTTTGGGGCATTAAGTGTATTACCGTCATCCGTGGCAGATGGAGCTTGTGGCGTGGCAGATAATGTATGAACCGGTGTTTCGGTCGGTGTCGTTGTCAGTATCGGCAGCCACGTCGGAGTGGTTGTTGGTTCTGCCGGAGACTTTGTTATGTTCGGCGCAGCCGTCGGAGTTTCTGTTGGTGCCGGTGTCAGGATTGGATCCGGAATCGGAATCGGTGTTTTGGTTGGCTTTGCTGTTTTGATCGGCAGTGTCGGTGATGGTGTGAACCGTGGTCCCGTCGTAGGCTGTCCGGTAGGGCTCACAGATGGAGTCAGAGACGGAACAGCAGTCGGGGTCACGGATGGAACCGCCGTGGTCGGAGCAGGAGTCAGAGACGGAACAGCCGTCGGGGTGACAGTAGGAGCCGTTGTGGTCGGAGCGGGAGTCAGGGACGGAACGGAGGTAATTACCGGAGGATAAGAGGCAGCCGGGTTCTTTGAGTAATCAATAACAGGTCCGACCTGATCCAGCATTTTCCAGTTAAGCAACGGATCATAGTCTTCTGTCTGACCGACGTAGCTATTTAAACAGCGCAGAAGATCCGGATAAGAATTGACTGCGGAGGAGCCAATATTTGTGGTGGTTTCCTGACCGAGCAACTGGCTTTGGGTGATTTTATAACAGTTTGTCTTATTAAGTTGACCAAAAGTCTCTCCATCGAGATCCAAATTGTCCTGCGTCCAATAGGTATACTGTATGTTTATTGTTGTATATAAATCATATCTGCCAACAAGAGAACCATATGCACCGGAATCTGAAGTTGAAACAGATGCAGAGGTTACGATTTTCGATGCAGAATAACAATTATTTATGGTCAGGGACAGGACTGTATTTTTTGACATATTCGCGCACGACAGAAGTCCAACTGATCCACCGACATATGCATTATCCGCTTTGAGTGCAGATGAGGACGTAATTGCGTTGTTTGTGATATGGTTGTAAAAACCACTGGTAGCAGGAGAAAAAACACTACTGATGATAGGAATGACAGCACCGACTAAACCTCCGGCTGCTTTGTCAGAGGAAAAACTTTTTGTAAAATATTGAAAGGCTGGAATTTTTTGTGTTTCTGATGTGGAAATAATTGATACAGTGCCTGTATTAATGCTATTTCGGATATTAAATGTATCTGTATTTCCGATGAAGCCTCCGGCGTATAAGGTTCCGGATATACTGCCGTTATTTTGGCAGTTCCAGATGATGAGTGAGACATTGCGACTTGTGTAATCAGGGGTGGTAAAGACATTACACAAGCCAATCATACCACCGACGCATAAGCCAGATATATTTCCGATATTAACACTGTTTTTGAGTTGGATGAGTACATATGAATCACCTATGGTTGGATATTCCGCCTGTCCGACAAATCCGCCGGCGATGCAGGCTGAGTGAATTGTTGTTTTATTGATACAGGAATCGAAAAATACATAGCGCGCGGTACCGCAAATACCGCCAATTTGTGCAATATTCTGTGCGTCTGTGACGGTACCTTGCGATGTACAGTTATAAAAATAGGAGTCACCCTTCGAAAGATATCCGGTGATCATTCCGAAAGAAACTCTCGGAAGAAAAGATAATTCAGTTTTAACTGCACTATCAATGTAGACGCTTGCTGAAACATAAATGGAAATAAACTGGATTCTCCGATAACAGCTTCCGGTTATGATACCGGAGTTTGGAACATTTTTGCAGGTAAAATGTGCATTGACCACGGAGCAGGATGTAATTTTATGTAAGGGGGAGTAGAGCAATGACTCGTTATCATTCTTCGGGGATCGTGCAGCAAGCACACCGATGGAATCATAGTTTCCGGCAGAAAGACCGGTATCAGAGACTGACAGAAATGCCCCATCGATCACAAGATTTGAGATGGAATCACCGACAGCGGCGAAAAGACCGGCACCGTCGGCAGCAGGGGAGTTTGTGCTCGACGTTCCGGCGGCTGCATCACAGATATTCCAGAGTCCGGTGATGCGATGCCCCTGTCCGTCAAAGGGCTGCAGAAACGGATGCTCGGCAGAACCAATCGGATTCCAGCCCTCTCCCTCAAAGGTAAAATCTGTTTTCTGATCGCCTGTTGCGCCCTTGTAGAAGCAGCGATTCGTTTCATCGTAGCGGGCAAGACATTCTCCGGAGGAATGTCTGTAAATAAAAGTAGTTTCTGTATAGGAATCATATTTGAAATCATAGTCAGACAGCGCAATATCATTGGCAAGCTCAATGGTTTCCTTGTTGAAGCTTCGTCCCTCCTCCAGATACTTGTCCAGATACACCAGATCGTCGCGGGTATATAAGAAAATAAACGAAAAGCCTTTCTTTTGGGCGTCTGTCATGTTGTAATACTCGGTCATCGAGCAAGAAGTTGCTGCCAGTGCAGATGGCGCAGGCAGATAGATAAGAAAACTGCCAAGCATCAGGCAGATACTCAAGATCACAGATATGTATTTATAATAGGATTTCTTCATGAAACAAGTCCCCCCCGTTGGTGCAGATACGCATATATTTTCAATATAAATTCGTGTATATGATGCAAGAAGTCGTCCGCGGCATCAGTCGGAGGCAAAATATAATTGCCCCAATATCATGTATATTATGCATGATTTATGTCGGATTTGCAACAAAATAGGGGCGATGGAGGCGTGGAAAAATAAGATTAATATGTAAACAGGAAAAAATGGGCGGAATATATCCGTGGAAAAAAGGAAGGGGGGTGCGAAGATGGTGTTTATGTGAAAAAAGGTTGAATAGAGTGAAAAAATCACATTCAAATGCTAAAAAAGTGCTAAAAGATGCATAAATATGTTGGCAAAAGTGAAAAAATGCACATAATATAATTATATTACAGGAAGGAGAGCGTGTTTATGCTGATTCGATTCAATGTAAAAAACTTTTTGTCTTTTTCTGCAAATGCAGAGGGAAGATCCGAGGAATTTTCCATGATTGCGGGGAAAGTACGCAGTAAGAAAGAACATGTTTATGATAATGGAAAGATTAAACTGTTGAAGCTGGCAGCAGTATATGGTGCGAATGCTTCCGGAAAATCTAATTTGGTAAAGGCATTAGACTTTATGAAGCAAACTGTTATCAAGGGGCTTCCGGATGGATATAGCAATAAATACTGCAAATCCAATGAGTCCAACAGAGATATTCCAAGCTATTTTGAAATTGAATTGAAGTTAGGCGAGAAGTATTATGCGTACGGCTTTGAAGTGCTTTTAAATCAGGGAGAGTTTCAATCAGAATGGCTGGTTGAATTAACCTCGGACAACAAGGAAAAAACGATTTTTACCAGAGATATTAAACAGGGCGTATATGAATTAGGAAATGATCTTAGTACGAAAGAACTCGGACAGAAGATGAACAACTATGCGGAGGATATTCAGGATGATGGTTCTACTTTATTTCTGACGGTTATGAATCATAATAAGAAAAATCTGTATCTGAATTATAAAGGTGCATCCATATTGCAGGATGTATATTTGTGGCTGAAAAAAGGACTTGATATTAATTATCCGGACAGACCAATTTCAAATTATTCATACATGGCAAGCATGGAAAACGTCGATGAGATCTGCGATATGATCGCTGCCTTTGGCACGGGAATCACGGATTACAAATTGGTGGAAATACCGGTGGAAAATGTGTTGGCACATATACCTAATGAAGCTCAAACGCAGATGCTGAAGAGAATGGAACGGTATTATTCAGCAGTTCAAAATATGATAGATCATAAAATATCAGAAGATAATAATATCCCGGAAAATACCGGAATTATCATGCGAAGCAACCGGGACTTCTTTATTTTGCAAATAAAAGGTCAGAAACTTGTGTGCCAAACGATACAGTTTGAACACAATAAAAATAATATACTTTTCGAATTATCCGAAGAATCTGACGGAACAGTAAGAATTTTGGATCTGCTGGAAATATTATTATCCGATGAAGGAAAGACGTATGTTGTTGATGAACTGGATCGTTGTCTGCATCCGAGTTTGACTTACAAATTTATTGAGACATATTTGAAATTGGCAGCGAAAAAGAATCTGCAATTGATCGTGACCACACATGAGTCCAGATTGTTGGACTTTGATCTGCTTCGACGGGATGAGATATGGTTTATTGATAAGCAGAACACAGGTGAGAGTGATATATATTCTTTGGAGGAATATAATACAAGATTCGACCAGAAAATTGATAAAGCTTATCTGGAAGGACGTTATGGAGGAGTACCGGTATTTAACACGATATACAGAACATGAATTGCGCAAGTTATTGCCGGGTTATCGGAAAAGCAAATACAATACAGAGGTGTTGATGGAGCACATTGACAGAGCCATTATTAATGAGAAGAAATTCTGTGAGAATATAGAATGTCTGGATAATGAACTTGGTTCTAATATTGGTACATTAATTGAAGAATTGAAAAAATAAAGGAAAGCCCAGCTAATTAGTCAATATATGAACTGATCAGCTGGGCTTTTGTCCTGCTTACTCCCGGATTCGTACCACCTTGGCCCGTGAATAGAAGCTTCCCTTCGTCCGTTTCTTTTGCTTATAAGTGCGGATGCGGATGGACAGGGTCGCTTTCCGGAAGCTGTACTGCAGCCGGAAAGTTTGTTTCTGCTGGCGGATATTATTGTTTTTCAGGCGCAGACGCAGATATTTGCCGCGGTTGTTGCGGATGTAAATGTCCGCATATTTCCCCTGATATTTGCGGAGCCGGATCTGGAGAAATCGTCTGCCGGATGCTGTCCGGTGGCGGCTCACGCGAAAGGTCGGTGCCATCAGGCGGGCAGTTGCCTTACGGATGACGGTGGTATTGCCGTAGATGGTCTGTCCGTTTTTCAGGATATATGGAATTGCCTTATAGTGGTAGGTCTTGCCGGCGGTCACCTTCTTATCGGTAAATGATTTCCGGGAAGAGGAGATGGTTGCAACCGGCTGATAGATACCGGAGGCTTTCGGACTGCGGTAAAGAACGAATCCAATCCAGACAGAGGAAAGCTTCCAGGTGATCCGGATGCCGCCGGAACGGTGTGGTGCTGCGCTTAGGCTCATCTGATCCGAAGGTGTGCCGGTCTGTATGGAATCTGGGACAGAGGAGACGGAAGGGGAGGCCGGAGTATTTGTTTGCTTCCCAGAGGATGGAACCGGAGAAGCTGGGGAGGCAGAGGGACTGTTGCCCGTCGGAGAGGGATCAGGAACCGGAGAGGAAGAATCGGTTGGCAATCCAGTTGTTGAAGGAGCCGGTGAGAAAGCAACTGCCGGTGTCCCGGTTGTTGCCGGAGAGGAAGAGGTGGTTGGAGTGTCGGTTGCCGATGGAGAGGAGGAGACGATTGGAGCGCCGGATGGCGATGGAGCAACAGAGCCGGCCGGCGTGCCGGTAGCGGAAGGCACTGGTGAGGTCGTCTTTTCCGGGGCGAAGGAAACTATTGGCGGCTCGGTCGGCAGCGTATAATCGTCAATGACTAACATCGGTTCCTCTGACTCAGACTGCTTACTGATCCATTGCGTCTGATCATAACGAAAGCCGGAATTGATATAGCCGTTCAGACAGTAAAGCAATGCTGTTGTTTGCGTGAGCAGATCAGAGCCGATATTCTTCTCTGTTTCTGTGCCAAGCAACTGTTTTCCGGAAATATTTTCTACGGCATTAAGGGTCAGCTTGCCGCTCTGCGTTCCGAAACAGGTACTATTTATATCGGCACTTTCCGGGTCAGACTGCACGGCATAACAGTATTCCAGCGTGGCAGTTGTCACGGTGCAATCGCCGATCAGACTTCCGGAGACCGGAGTAAAGCCGGAGCTGCTTGTCGATGAGAGTGCGTTGATGGAGGATGCCTGATAGCAATTCTGCACATTCAGGGTCAGCCAAAGATCCTGAACAGCACTGTATTTTGTTGTGATAAGACCGATCAGCCCACCGGCATCGGCATTATCCGGCGTTAGTGTGGCAGAGGTATGGTTGGCGCAGTTAAATATCGTACAGATCGGGTCATAATAGGAAGCTGCTTTGCGACCGATCGGAATGCAGGCACCGATAAGTCCGCCGACGCTTCTTTCTGCTGCGAGCATCAGCGTTTCATAATGGGAAGCCGGATAGGAACTGATCTTTGCCAGAGTGGTCGAGGACACCGTTCCGTAATTCTCACTGTTCGTGATCACAAATGCATCGCATACCCCGGTAAGACCGCCGCCAATATATGCGGAAGTAATGGCACCACGGTTGCGGCAGTAGCTGATATTTGTGCCGGTGCGACCGCCGCACTCATAACGTGCCGGAAGATAGCTGCCCCCAAAACCGCTGATTCCGCCGGCACACACGCCGGAAATGTCGCCGAGATTATCACAGTAACGAAAATAACATTCATGCGCTCCTACAACATGCTCAATATACCCGGCAATACCGCCGGCGACTCCTGCGGTGCGAACCGTTGTCTGATTGACGCAATGCTCAAAACGGTCCTGCTGGCACGTTCCGCAAATGCCGCCGATCACCGCCATCCCACTCGCATCCGTTGCCAACCCGGAAGAAGCGCAGTTCGTAAACGTCGATTTATAGAGGGTATTGGAATAACCAAGCACCATACCGAAACGAAGCCCGGCGGTAAACGAATCTGCCGAAGAGGATGAGCAGTCGATATATGCTCCGGTATCGGCGACAGCAATCGAATCAAATGCTGTCGGAGAAAGACTCTGCCCGATCAGAACGCCGGAATTAGGCACGTTACTGCAGGAAAAGTGAGTGCTTTGGACATAACAGGAACGGATGGTAGTCGTAATATTTCCGGATGAATCGGAAGAGATTTTGGGAATGCGGGCAGCAAGGGCACCGATCGAATCATAACCGTCTCCCTCAACACCATCCTCCAGCCGGGAATTGCTGACGGAGAGAAATGTACCCTCCATGCGAAGATTAGAAATCGTGCCCGTCACTGCCGCAAAAAGACCGGCGCCATCCGCTGCAGGCGATCCGGTGGTAGAAATGCCCTGCGCTGCATCGCAGATATTCCAGAGTCCGTAAATAATATGTCCATTGCCATTCAAAGTCTGTGTAAAAGGATGCCTGACGGAGCCAATCGGATTCCAGCCGTCCCCCTTCATCGGAGCCTCACAGACGGTGTCACCGGTTCCCTCGTAAAACTGCTGCGTCGTTTCATCATAATGCGCAAGACATTTGCGGGTATTTTGATCATAGATCCAGGTCGTATTGGAATTCTTCTTATATTCAAAGCGATAATCAGACAGGTAAATATTATTGGCAAGATCAAAGGTCTCGTTGGTAAAATTGCGTCCCTCCTCCAGATAGCGATCCAGGCAGACCAGATCCTCACGATTGTACAGAAGGATCCGGTCAGAGCCTGACTTCTCCGCCTCCGGCAGCTTATAAAACTGCCGCATCGAATAGGACGGACCGTTCGCGTGCGCTGCCGAAGGCAGCCATGGGAGCAGAGCCGTGGTCAGCAGGCAGATGCTCAAACAGATAGATATGTATTTTAAAGAAATCTTTTTCATTATCATGTTCTCCTTGGTTCGTGTCAGTGTTTGGCAGGGAAAGCCGGTAGCCGGCAAATTGTATGTAAACATACATTGCTGTCTACTTTGTATTTTAATGATGCCACGGATTGCTCCATTGCTGTCTACTTTTGCCCCTTGCATCATTATGCATTACCTTTCGGAGTTTTGCAATACGATGACAGATTATGACATCGCGACAAAAAATAAAAAAATATCGGACAGATGGGTGGTAGAATGATCATGTAGATAGGGATAGGAAAAATGCAAGGGAAAAGACAGCGGAGAATGACACCTTACAACGACATGGCGATTTGCTAAAATATTAGTTAAAGGCGGTGGAAAATAATGGAAAGAAAACAGGAGAGAACACCTGTGTATGCCGGTGTATATGAGGAGATTGCAGAGATCATCGGCGAAGAGCGAATCGGGGAATTCTACGAACGCTTCAAAGGGCAGCAGTTTGTATTTCCGATGAAGCTTTACTCCAAGGAATATGTCGTTCAGGAGATTAAACGCCTTCAGGGCAAGCAAAAGATCTCCGACATTGCGAAAAAGTTTGGTTATAGCGAGCGATACGTGCGAAAGATGCTCGCCGAGTCAAACCGTTGTGAGGAAATATGCATGGGAGAAGAAAGTTCATGAAATAAATGAACGGTCAGCACACAGGGAGGCGAGGTGTGAAATGAAAAGTACCGATCGGGGTGGGAGCCGAAAGGGATCGAAAGAAACGGAGAGCACAATGACATGGAAGGAGAAGGCGGCGCTGAAACGGCTGGAACGTAAGATCAGGAACGGACACGGCGAGGTGTCGCCGGAGGTGCTGATGGAGTATGCGGAGAGAGTGACGAAGGAGTAAGAATGAATGACATATTATGTTGTTCCAAATAGGTGCGCCAATAATGTTTTATTGTGATTGTTGTGGTCTATGTTGCATGAATCTATCTAAATCTGAAATTTATTCAGATTTAGATAGAGGAGATGGCATTTGTAAATATTTTGATATGGATTCAAAGTTATGTACTATTTATGAAGAACGTCCAGAAAAATGTAATGTAGATAAAATGTATAATAATTTTTTTAGATATAAAATGACAATTGAAGAATACTATCGACTTAATTATAAAGCTTGTAATGAGCTGAAAAACAAGGAGGCATAGAAATGTACTTAGCATTATTAAATGAACGTGAAAAATCTGTATTTTTGGGGATGGCATACAATTTGGCATCTATTGATGGAGATTACAGTGACGCTGAAAAAATTATGATTAATGGGTATTGTCAAGAATTGCAATGCCAATTTGATGAAAATAATATGATAAAGCCTATGGAATCATTGACTCAGTATATCAAAGTGAATAGCAGCGAAAAGGTAAAAAAGATTTTTATTTTTGAACTTGTCGGTTTAGCCATGACAGACGGAAATTACGATAGTGATGAAAGAATGCTTATAAATCAAATGCTCAAAGAATATAATCTGAATCCAAGTTTTGCGGATAAGTGTGAAAATATATTGAATGAGTACATCGGATTTCAGAAAAGAATTAATGACTTAGTTCTTGAGTAAAGGAGGTACGGAAGTGTTTGATTTCTTCAAAAAACATAAAACAAAATCAACGGAAGTGGCTCTTAAACATGATGAAGAGGATGATTCAAAAAGCAAGATTGGTGTTGGAATAGCTCTGGGTTCCTCAATAAGAAGTTCAGCTGCTCAAGCAAATGTAAAGTATAGCAGACCTGACTATAATCCACAAACCAGAAAACAGTTTTATGATAATGGCAGTGCTCATAAGAAAGCCATTGATGATGCTTTTGCAAGCGGAAATACGGTTAGAGATCCATATTCGGGAACGGAGTTATTAAAGAAACAAAGGGATGCAAAAATGCAGTATGGTGAAGATTGGCAAAGCCATGCGGCTGAAGCCGATCATATAGATCCGCTTAGTCAAATAGCAAAAAGGACGAAAAAAAATCCGTTTTTAACGACTGATGATGTACGTGAAATTGGTAATAGTGATGACAATTTTCAAGTGCTGTCCAGAAAGCTAAATCAAGGAAGTAAAGGCGTTGGAAAAGGTGGTAGCACACAGCAGGAGTGGGCTGACGATGCTGCAAGAATGGAGGGCTTGGCAGATAATATTGAAACTGGCGAGTCTATTGATGGCGTTAGCAAACGAATTAAAGATACTGGAAGAATTGCTGAAAAAAGAAATAATCGTAGAGCCTTTAAAAAAAGTGTTAAGAATGCAGTAGAAACTGCAAATGAAGCAGGAAAAGCTGGGGCGAAGAATGCAGGAACTACAGCTTTAACAATGTCTGGAATTATGAATGTGGTTTCAGTTATTAAAGGTGAGAAAAGTGGTGAAGATGCTATTGTAGACACAGTTAAAGATGGGGGACAAGCTGCAGTAACGGGTTATGCAATAGGGGGAGGTATGACGGTTGTTTCTCAAACATTATCATATTCGTCTTCAGAATTTGTTCAAGCATTAGCAAAAAATAATGTGCCGGGAAAGATAATAACAGCGGCTATGGTTACAGGCGATACGTTAAAAAAATGGGGAGAAGGAGAGATTACTACACAGGAGTGTCTTATCCAGTTAGGGGATAAAGGTCTGAACATGGCGACGATGGGGTATTCTATGGCTGTTGGACAGACACTGATTCCAATTCCTATAGTAGGAGGTGCGGTAGGTGCTTTGGTAGGATCTATGCTTACAAGCAATCTATATAATAACTTGATTAATGATTTACAAACCAAGCAATTTGAGCATGAGGAAAGAATGCGTATTATTGAAGAATGCAATGCAGCAGCAGAACAGGCAAGGGCTTTTCGGGCTGAGTTAGAATCCTATTTGGATTCATATTTCCAAGAATATAGAACTTGCTTTGATTCGGTGTTGTCTTCTATGAGATTGGCATATGAAACGGGCGATGCAGATGGTGTTGTTGCTGGAGCAAATGATATTACTCGAAAACTTGGTGGTGAGGTTCAGTTTGAAACAGTTAGTGAATTTAAGGATTTTTTGGATAGTGACGAAGATTTTATTTTGTAGGGAGGTGGATGTATGCCTATTCCATTTTTATTAGCGGGATTAGGAGTTGCCGCAGGAGTAATTGGTGCCGGAGGACATTTAAGTGCAAAAGAAACGAATGAGCGTGCCGAGAGGGTGTCGCAGGACGCTCAAGAGTTATATAATAATGCAAAACAGACATTAGAGGCAGCGCAAAATAAAACAGAGAAAGCTCTTGTAAAGCTGGGATATGATAAAAAGAGAGTTCTTGATACTTCAATGAAGCAGTTTCTCCCAACATTCGAAAAAGTAAAACATATTCAACTGAGTGAGTCTGTTGGGATACACGAAATAGCTAAATTTACAATTGATCAGCAGGATGTTATTGAAGTTAGAGAGATGACAGATGTTTATTCGTCATGTTTTGCCAGTAGTGCTACGGGTGTTGCAGCAGGAGCTGCAGTTGCTTTAGCTGCCAGTGGTGCTTTACCAATTATAACAGGGGAATTGTCTCTGGCGGGATCTGCATTAGCGGCAGGTGAAATTAGTGCTGCAGTAGGATTTGCAGGATCGGCCCTATCATTTGGAGCGGCAATGACTCCATTAGCTGCAGTTGCTGCACCAGTTATGTTGTTTACAGGTATATCAGCGAGTATGAAAGCCGATGAAAATCTTGAAAAAGCCAATACTATGTATGCAGAAGCAGAGGTTGCTGTAGAAAAAATGAAAATTTCTGAAACACTCTGTGAGGCTATAACTGAAAAGTCAGAAATGTTTGATGATCTCTTAGAAAACTTAAACACAATGTTTGCAGAGTGTACAGGTTTATTAACAGCTGTGGTAAGGAAGAGGGAAGGAAGAATCTTTAAGAAAAAACTCACTAAAGAGAATTTTTCTGAAGATGAATTGGAATTAATAACGGTAACGAGTGCATTAGCCAAGGCAGTTAAATCAGTTATTGATACACCAATTCTTTCAAAAGATGGTAATATCTCATATGATGCTGAGAATGTCTATGATCAAATGGTTGAAGGATTAGACGATTGGAGTAAGGATACTCAAAAAGTTAAGGCTATCAATTATAACGTAAAACCAATAGTGGTTAAAGAAAAAAATATATCATATACCTCGAAACATACAGGAAATACTACTGGTGGAATAAGTGTGATGAGTGGTGCGCGCAAAGTATTTGCATTTATTATAGGGATTTTTTTTGCCTCGGCTTTTGCAGAAGGAATCGCATCAATCGTAACCGGTGATGTAAATAAGTTTCTATTCCTGGATTCATTTACCGCCAATAAAATCGCAATATGGTTGTTGCTTTGTACTTCTGCAATTATGTTGATAGGAAAGTTTAAAAGTACAATAGTAGAAAAAATGTGTGGTTGGGGTTCAGGATTATCTGTATTTATTCTGTATGCACAATATTGTAGAAGTGTGGAACAGGTGAATCATTATATAATTTTCTCTGTTATTGTTTGCATAGTATGCGCAATGTTAACTGAATTTTTTGATGATAAAAAACAAAAATGGAATTGCGGACATTACTTTTCTTGTATATTTATGGTGATGATGCTGTGGCCGATAGGATTCCTAATATATGCGTTTTTTAGCAAATTTATTGGCTTTTCAGAAAGTTCATGCCTGATAGTAACTTCGGTAATTTTCTTTATTATTTCAGTTTTGGGAATAGGTGATTTGTTGGATGATGAATAAAGCATAGAAAATGCAAGACATGCGATGTAAAGATTTTATAGATTTATGAATAATAACAAAAGATATTTTTAGAGAATACAACAGGAGGTTACGACAATGAATGTTCGGATAAAAGTTTTTGCTAATGAAAATCAGCTTACACAGGTTCGGGGCGTCAATGTGGGAGATTTAGACATTGCTTCTGTACAGAATAAAACATTAGCTGAGATAAAATAGTGGTATGCTGTGATGAAATTGATCAATTGTTAAAGGCAGATGCGCAGGCACCGAAATTATCGCAGGAGAGAAGACGTTATTTGATGTTTCTCAAGGAGGTTCTTGAGTGTATGAAACCAACACTTTAAGTGCAGAGCTTGTAGAAAATAGTTTATAATTTGTTTTGTCGAATGAGGGCGGCTTAAAGAGTTGTCCTCGTTTGCTTTATTAGTCGTAACCAATATGGATCTTATTATGTCGTAGAAAATGTCACGGATATTTCGGGAAAAATTAAGCATTTAATGTCGGAATACGCTGAAAAAGAATACTCAAATACCTCCTGTAGACAAGTCACACTGCCGTTTTCACTTTGGAATCTGTCGTTATATACATGGCAATTTCGCGATAATGCATGCTGTGACACGGCAATTGTCTGGATCGTGTTGAAGTTCCCATGGAAGCATGATAATCTTTGCTTAAAATAAAACAAGAAAGAGCCGGCGTTGATTTGCAGGACGGATGATGGTATGATATAAGATATCAATACTGGATTTTAAGTGGTCTTTCGGACAGAGGACAGATGATCACGCATGTGAAGCGTTGCATGAAAACAAGAGAAGGATTTGTTCCTCTAGATGACGGGGAGGATATCTATTTTGTCAATACAGTGGTCAGGGATGACTCGGATAAATCCGAACTGCTTCAACTGTTTTTGCGAAAAGATGTGTTTGAAGAGACAAAATTCCCGGAATTAAGCAAAGCAGTAAAATATTTCAAAGAGACAGAAGGAGGTTTTGGAGAAATGTGCAAAACGGTAGAGGATTATGCTGAGGAACGTGAAAAAACAGCACGTGAAGAGGAAAGGAAGAATGCAATTCGCAAAATGCTGGGAAGTGGATTATCCAGAGAAATGATTCTTTCTATGAATTATTCCGAGAAAGAATTGAAAGCGGTTGAGAAGGAACTGTCATAATGGACGTAAGATATCGTAAAAGAGGGATAATGCAGACTGTTGATGTACTAAGAATAGTGTGTTGACAGTCTTTTATGTTGGTACTTTATGATTATATTCACATGAAGCTGCTAAGTATTTTAACGATTTTGAACATCCTCTGTAGACCAATATGGATAACCTTGAATATTTTTGTAGATAATCATATAATAGTAAAAAATTCAAGATTATCATGTTAAAATAATTCATAGCAGAGATTATATTTTTAAGAATTTTGAGATAAAATCACATTCGTTGCAGGTTCACAGAGTAATTTTAATTTCATGACAGAAGTGCCAGAAATAGC
>NZ_DBLXSO010000055.1:0-19744 GCF_057878315.1 Jutongia sp.
TTTAAGAAGTGCGAAAATATAGAAAAGATCACATATACCAAGGGAAAAACCGGAATAATGCCGGATATAAAAAGTAATGTGGTAGGGGTATATGCATCGCGTTATACAGCGGAATACTATGCAGGAAATAAGCTGACTACGGTAAAGTTTGAAGAGGGAGTAAAAAATATTGGAGCCAGAGCATATTATGAGTATGCAGGAAGTGGAGGAAAAGGATTAAAAAATATTGAGCTGGCATCTACAGTAAAGAAAATAGGGGATTATGCTTTTTGTAATAACAAAGCAATAACGGACTTTGATTTTAGCAATATAGAAGAACTGGGAGAACGTAGTTTTTCTGGTTGCAGTGGTTTGTCAGATCTGACAATTCCTGCAGGGCTGAAAGAGATACCGGCGTCCTGCTTTGATGGATGTACAGGTTTAAGTAGTCTGAAGATACCGGAGACAATAGAAAAAGTATGCAAAAATGCATTTTCAGACTGTACTGGGATTAAAGAATTGACAATGCCGGTGGATCTGGATTATGTAAATACATATTCGTTAGGCTCGTATACTGATTGTGCAAGCTTTAAGAAGTGCGAAAATATAGAAAAGATCACATATACCAAAGGAAAAACCGGAATAATGCCGGATATAAGAAGTGGAAGTGCATCGTATTATACAGCAGAATACTATGCAGGAAAGAATCTGACAACGGTAGAATTTCAATCTGGAATTGAGTATATTGGGGCTGGATCTTTCGATCAAGCCAGTGCCTTAAAAAATATCGTATTACCATGTACGGTAAGTGCTATCAGCAGCAAGACGTTTTGTGCAATTAACAAGTCAGAAGCAGTCATTTACGGAACCAAGGACACTTATGCGGAATCATATGCTAAAGAGCAAAAGATACCATTTAGAGGTTGGAATGATCCGATTATAACTCCTGAAGAACCGGTTGCAGCGCCTGAAGAGCAGGTGCAGTTGGTGGGTATTGCTTACACAGGAGTAGACGAATATGTGAATATAAGTGATTGGTCTGTAAAAGGATGTGAAAGTAAAGATACACATATTGACGAAAATGGATTATTGACGGTGGGAAAAGATGAACCTAAGGGAGAAATTGTTGTAGCAGCATGTTATGGTAACTATACCGAAACGGTTAAAGTAAGGATAGTTAATCCGACGTATACTGTTCATTTTGTAGGAGACATAACTCTTGATGTAAAAACGGATGAGAATTGTAATGTATATTGCCCAAAGGAATATGAAGAAAAGGGTTATGAGTATCAATATTATCTGGGAAAGGATACAGATAGTGAACAGCTAGAGGAAAAGGATTGGCCGTTGACGGTAGCACAGGATACAGAAATTTATGTAAAGAAGATGTTGAAAGAACCTTCGATTGATAAGATCAATCCTACAGAAAAGAAAATGGACTTTATATACGATGGAGAAAAACGAGAGATATTTATATCTGCATCTCATGAAATAGGAGAAAAAGGGGTGTTATCTTATCAGTGGTATTATGATGATATGCAGAATGGCGATTTTGAGAAGATCCATTTAGCAACAGGGGCGTCAATATCTGTTAAAGATGTGAAAGATAGTGGAGTATATAAGTGTCGTGTAACTTTATGCGATGGAAAGGATACCACATGGGTGGACAGTAAAATGGTTCGCGTAAATATTACGCAGAGATTAGTTCCTATACCAATTTTGCAGGATTCTCAGAAAAATCTGTATTATACAGGGGTTGAACAGAAACTGTTATTTGAGGAATTGGAAACGGATTGGGTAAATATAATAGAGGCTGCGGCAACGTTACCGGGAAATTATGTTGCGTCTGTTGGGCTGAAAGATGCGGAAAATTGCATTTGGGCAGACGGTACAAAAGAAGCAAAAGAATATCTGTGGAAGATCATTGAAAAAGAAACAACGCCAAAGCCACTTGAAAGTCCAACGGTGACTAATGCACCAACATATGAGCCGGGAAATACGGCAAGTCCAAGTGGTGCACCGGATGAAAAGCCGAGTAAAACACCGGAAATAAAGCCAAGCGAGGCACCAACGAAAAGTCCGGCGGCAACTGATGCACCAACATATGAGCCGGGAAATACGGCAAGTCCAAGTGGTGCTCCGGGTGAGAAGCCGAGTAAAACACCGGAAATAAAGCCAAGCGAGGTACCAATGGATGTTCCGGAAACAAAGCCGACTATAACTCCGGACAAAATTACAACTGGATCACCGGATTCCGATTTTATTTCTCAGCCAGAAGATATGACTGGAGATTCCAAGGAAGAGACTCTCTTATTGGAGAAAAAGGTGAATGTGAAAAAGCTTCAGAATAAGAAAAAAAATAAGCTATACATTTCGTGGGGGAAAGCTAATTTGTCTCAAAAAGCTTTTTACCAAGTGCAAATTAGCACAAAAAGAAATTTCAAAGGAGCAAAGAATATTTACACTACAAAATCAACTTATTGCTATAAGGGAGCGAAAAAAGGGAAAAAATATTATGTAAGGGTAAGGCTTGGTGTAACAAGAGATGGTAAGAAAATATATGGGAAATGGGGCAAGATAAAAAAGAAGAAAATTAAAAAATAGTTTGAATCAAATGATCTGGGTGCTGAAGTAAGATGGGCTCTACTTGTTGGAGCCTTTCTCAGGCACACCTGTGCATCTGCAAAAAATCCGCCGCAGGCGCGGTATTTTCATTGACGCTGTTTGTGAAATGGAGTAAAATATTTAAGGATATTTAAGCGAAATGCAACAGAAAATATAAACCAACAAACCAACACAGGAGGAGTAAACATCATGATGAGTCAGGAAATCCCTTACAAAATTTACCTGAGTGAGGAGGAAATGCCGAAGCAGTGGTATAACGTTCGTGCGGACATGAAAAATAAGCCGGCACCGCTTTTAAATCCGGCAACCCATGAGCCAATGACACTGGCAGAGCTGGAGCATGTATTCTGTACAGAGCTTGCTAAGCAGGAGCTTGACGATACGACACCATATTTCGATATTCCGGATGAGATCCTTGGATTCTACCGCATGTATCGTCCGTCACCGCTGGTGCGTGCATACTGCCTGGAGAAGAAGCTCGATACACCGGCAAAGATTTATTACAAATTTGAGGGTAATAACACAAGCGGCAGCCATAAGTTAAACTCTGCCATTGCGCAGGCATATTATGCAAAGCAGCAGGGCTTAAAGGGTGTTACCACAGAGACCGGAGCCGGTCAGTGGGGAACTGCACTTTCTATGGCATGCTCTTATTTTGATCTGGATTGTAAGGTATATATGGTAAAATGCTCTTACGAGCAGAAGCCGTTCCGTCGTGAGGTAATGCGTACCTACGGTGCAAGCGTGACACCGTCTCCTTCTATGGATACAGAGGTTGGCCGCAAGATCCTTGCAGAGCATCCGGGAACAACAGGAAGTCTTGGATGTGCAATTTCTGAGGCGGTTGAAGTAGCAACTAATACAGAGGGTTACCGTTATGTTCTGGGAAGCGTGCTTTCCCAGGTACTTCTCCATCAGACAGTGATCGGTCTGGAGACAAAGGCTGCCCTTGACAAATACGACATTACTCCGGACATCATTATCGGATGCGCCGGTGGCGGATCAAACCTCGGTGGTCTTGTATCTCCGTTTATCGGCGAGATGCTCCGCGGCGAGAAGAAGTATCAGGTGATCGCTGTCGAGCCTGCATCCTGCCCGAGTCTGACAAGAGGTAAGTATGCATATGACTTCTGTGATACCGGAAAGGTTTGTCCTCTTGCAAAGATGTATACACTTGGAAGCGGATTTATTCCTTCACCAAACCATGCCGGTGGTCTTCGTTATCATGGTATGAGTTCCGTTCTTTCACAGCTTTATGCAGATGGTCTTATGGAGGCGCGTTCTGTTGAGCAGACATCCGTATTTAAGGCAGCAGAGCAGTTTGCAAGAGTTGAGGGTATTCTTCCTGCACCGGAGAGCAGCCATGCGATCAAGGTTGCGATCGATGAGGCAATGAAGTGCAAGGAGACCGGCGAGGAGAAGACGATCGTATTTGGCCTGACCGGTACCGGATATTTCGATATGTACGCATACGAGAGCTTCCATGATGGCACGATGAAGGATTATATCCCTACGGATGAGGATCTTGAGCCTGGTTTTGCAAGTCTTCCGAAAATGTAATGAATAAATGATGTGGCTTCAGACATCATTCAAAAAATGTTGATCACAAGTCCCTGCAGACGGTGTTGTCTGTGGGGATTTTGATGATTTTTCAAGCATTTTCCAGTCATATCTTCCAATCAATCTCCGCAAAATAAATGTGGGGGTGATAAAATGCTTTTGGATGTGGCAAGTGGCGGATTTGCACTTAGTCTTGCGCTGACAAATCGCACAGATCTTGTGTCGGAGGACATGAATCCGGAGGAACGCCGTGAGGCGTTGGAGAAGATCCGTAGCAGGCAGCTGGAGCAGGAGGTAGGTATTCTTGTCAATCAGATCGGAAAGATGGATCAGCCGCCGGGCTAAAGGGTTGCATGACTTTTAAACTGTAAGAATGGGTAAAACGAAAGGGCTTCTTTTCGTCAGTGGAAATTACTGTCGGAAGGAGGCTTTTTTCCGTTTCTCAAAAACATGGGTGAAAACGTTTCAAAGAGAACAGGAAACTCCGGATTTTGATGCAGAAGAAAACGGCTCAAAACGGGTAGAATCATTGACTTTTGGCGTGTAATATGATAGATTTAATTTATGTTATTGGGTCTTTTGGAGAGTTAAATTATGCAGACATAATCTGCAGAAATGGAGATGGGCATGGACTATACAAAATTAACGAATCAGGATCTGGAACAGTTGATCGAGCAGAAGGATATGGAAGCAACCTGCGAGATGGCGGACAGATGCTTGAATGGTACATATGGGGTAGAACAGAATTTAAACCGGGCATATCAGCTTTATCACAGAGCGGAGAGCAAGGGAAGCAGGCGTGCATATGTCGGTTTGGCATATATGTATGAGAATGGCATTCTATTTGGGCAGAACATTGAACTTGCCAAGAAGTATTATGAGATGGCGGGCGTTCAAAAGACGGAGTTTGCCGAGGTGCAGGAACGGAAAAAGCACTATGTGGAGATGGAATCCGGACCAAGAGAGCCGGTTCGGGTTGGCGTGGATGGACGGATCATTAACCAGATCATCAATGAGGCAGTTGGCGCGAATGATGTGGTGGAGGATGAGTCCAGACAGCATATGATGGAGATGGCTGTGAGCCGTGCACAGGAGGCGGCAGAAGCAGCGCGTATGGCAGCGGTTAAGGCACAGGAGGCAGCCGCAGCAGCAGACAAGGCAGCAGAGTATGCCAAAAAAGCCTGTCTGTAGACATGGAGGACTAAATGAAAAAGTATCGGGGAGCATCGGGAAAAATATATACCATCAATCCGGAGCCGATCGCAAAGGGTGGAGAGGGAACGATATGTGCCGTAGAAGGTGCTGATGATATCGTTGCCAAGGTATATAAACAGGAAAAAAGAACAAAGCGGCGTTTGGAAAAGCTTTCTCTGATGATTCGCTATCAATTGACTGATATTCAGCGTAAGCAGGTCACATGGCCGCTGGACGTTATCTATGAAGAGTCAGGATTTGCGGGTTATATCATGCCGAGACTCCACAGTGCGGAGGATTTTACGGTCGTATGTGGTGCCGGAATTGAGGAGATTAATCTGGAGGACCGTTTATTTATCGGATACAATATCTGTGCCGCTGTAGATACCGTACATAGCTTTGGTCAGGTCTGTGGAGATCTGAACCCTCAGAATATCTGTGTCAATCTGGATACATCAGATCCGGCAGAGGCACTTATGGTAACGCTGGTGGATACAGATTCGTATCATATTGTGAACGGACAGATGATGTACCGCTGCGAGGTTGGTCAGGCGAATTATATTCCGCCGGAGCTTCAGAAACGTTTATACGGAGGACAGAGTTTGTCATCTATGCCACTTCCGACATACAGCAAGGAGACAGACCGTTTTGCACTGGCAGTCAATCTGTTCTCTCTGTTTATGAACGGATGTCATCCGTTTGCGTGTGCGATCGATCCGGAAGAGGCAGATACGATAGACGAATCATTGGATATTCCACAGCCATCGGACAATATCCGCAAGGGATTTTCTCCGTTTTTCTACAAGAAAAAGGGAATTACATATCCGACATATGCGCCGGACTTTACATTCCTGCCGGAGAGTTTTCAGAGATTGTTCTACCGGACATTTGTGGATGGTTACAAGGATCCTACCGTGCGTGCCAGCGCCAGTGAGTGGATGCAGGTCATCATGGAGGTTTTACAGAATAAGGATTATATTAAGTGTCCGAACGGTCATATCTTTTTCATTAATAAGAAGGTGGAATGCCCGTACTGCGAGATGATACGAAAGCATCAGGAGAGACAGCGCAAGGCGCAGGCAGAGGCAGCAGCCGAGGCGAGACGGATCGCAGCAAGCCAGCCGATCCATCCGAAGGAGCATATGGCAGAGAATTATATGGATACAAGACCAAAGGAGCCATCCTTTATTGAGTCACATCTGGTATTCATTGTATACGGAGTTATTATATTGTTTATTGTTCTGTTTGTTGTATGGTATTTCAACAGCTAATAGAATGTAATATACAGGGGTTATAATGAAAAGGAATCAGGAGGAAGGAAAATGAGCGAACAGATCACGAAGGAGCAATTGTTTGGGGGAATTGCAGCACCGAGCGAACCACATATGGCATGTGTACTTCTGCTGGATATTTCCAGCTCCATGAAGGGTGCACCGATTCAGAGTCTGAATGAGGCAATTGCAAAATTTAAACAGCAGGTATGCCAGGATCCACTTGCCAGAAAGCGTGTGGAGGTGGCAATCGTAACATTCGAGACACATGTGGAGATCGTCAGTGATTTTATGCCGATTGATCAGATGCCAACGATCACATTGGAGCCGGGCGGACAGACGCATATGGCAGAGGCGATCCAGGTAGCGATCGATCTTGTTAAGAAGCGTACCCGTGAGTATCAGGGTGTCGGAGTTCCTTGCTTTAAGCCATGGATATTTATGATCACAGACGGTGTTTCCATGTCAACAAAGGAGGCAATGCAGGAGGCTGCAGCCCGCATTCACGAAGAGGAGTCCAAGGGGAGTAACGGACGCCTTAAGTTCTGGGCACTTGGTGTGGATGATTATGATAAGGAAGAGCTGTTCCAGCTGACAGATCGTGTTATTGAGCTGAAGCAGCATGAATTTACCGGTATTTTTGACTGGCTGGTGGACAGCATGAGTGCTATTTCCAAGAGTCAGGTAGGAGACAGGATAGAGCTGGATAATCTGCCAGAGGGTGCTGGTATGGCAGCGGATATCGAAGAGAGGGACGTTAGCGAATGGTAGAATCCCATCTTTGATGGGTGAAGGGGCGTATGACATGTTAAGCTATGGATTTTCTATCAAAGGAAAAGCACATATTAAAACAGGTGTTGTATGTCAGGATGCCAATATGCATGGGGAGATTGCTCCCGGACTGTATATCGGTGTTGCTGCAGATGGGGTTGGCAGTGCACGTCATTCAGATATTGCTTCCGGGCTGGCAACGGAAAAGCTGGTAAAATATTTGGAGAATCATATTCAAAGTGATTATTCGGTGGAAGAGAAGATGGCATGTCTCAAGGCGGGATACCGCTATGCGGAGAAGGCGATCGAGGAGTATGTCAAAGACTGTGATGATATGCTGAATGAATATGATACCACTCTTCATGTGGTACTCTACGATGGCAGAACGGTGATCTATGGTCATGCCGGAGATGGAGGAATTTTGGTTCGGACAATGTCCGGAGAGACAAAGGTAGTCACGTTTCCACAGAAGGGCTCGGACGGTGTGTCGGTCATGCCGCTGCGGGCGGGTGAGAAGTCGTGGAAATTTGGATGCTTTCCGGAGAGAGTGGCAGCAGTTATGCTGGTGACCGATGGTATGCTGGAACGAGTTGTTCTTCCGCATTTGTTGAATCTTCCGACGACCAGAGAGGAGATTCAGAATCCTGACAGACGTAAGACGAATGTATACCTGAGTGCGACAGAATTTTTTATGAATCCGTACTGTGTATTGGGTAATAAGAATCTTCAGGATCCGATCGATCTGTATCATTACTATATCAATGGGGAGTTTCTTGATCCGGAGCAGGACTGGAAGCTGTATTTGGATTGCATGCACCGGGGTTATGAAAGTCTGTATGATGCAGCGACAGCGGACAGGATCTGCGAAACGATGACGGCGAGTGTGCCGTTATGGAATATCGAGGACACGACAGACGACAAGACAGTCGTGTGTCTGATCAATGAGGATGCGAAGATTGATGTTCCGTCGCCGGAGTATTTTCATGAGCCGGACTGGGCGAAGCTGCGAAAGCATTATGAGCATTTACTTTATCCGGCAGGCTTTGGAGGAGAGCTGTCGGCGGACGAACAGCCGCAGGCGGAGGATCATGCCGGAGACGATGGCAAAAGCAGCAAGAAGGGCGGTTTTTTCAAATCTGTTTTTCGTAAATAAATTAAGACAATAGTATAAAGAGTAATGGAATCCCGGATGGTTATTGCTGTCCGGGATTTTTGCGACAGGAAGCGGCGTAAGCTATTGTATTTTGAAAAAATGCGAGTATAATATAAGCCGAAAAAGACAAATGATATCGGATCAGAGCATTTGCCACAAATAAAAAGAAAAGAGTGATATTATGTCTTCTATGCTTAAAAAGATTCCAAGAGAAACAGAGGTGGAGGAGGTGTTTGAGAAAATCCTCCGGTCACCGGAGGCATGCGAGCGGTTGGAGGAAACCTTTTATGACCGCTTTTCGGATGAGAATATCTCTCCGGATACGAGATCACAGCATTTTGCAAGAGCACTTTTTTCAGCATACGAGGAGCAGGATATCAGTGCACTTCTGCTGGAAATCTGCCAGAGAAGTATGTTTGATCTGCTGCGGGAGGCATATCTGATCCCGAAGCGTTTCCATGGAAAGGCAGGGGATAATCCGGTACTCCTGACCGATGCAGAGGGGAATAAGCTCGAGACATCTGCCCGCAGGATTTCCGCACATGAATGGAACAAATATCAGGAAATTCTGAAAAATCATACCTGTGCTCCGCGGTCAAAGATATATCTTGCAGATGGATATGATATTGTTCGCCGGTATACCAACAATCTGGAGATTGAAGAGGATTTTGTAAATCCGAAACGAGGCATATTGATCCTTTACGCACTTCCGGATACGGCGGCACTCGGAATGAGCGAGGCTCAGGCGTATGCAATCATATGGGATGCCTTTCAACAGATTCAAAAATGCGCACTTTCCGCAATGGTTTACTATGGACAGGAAACTGGCTTGAAGAATGAGCGCAAATACGATGAGATCGGTGTTCTCCTGCCGATCAGCCAGTTTGAGAAGAAAATACTGCACCATTTGACGGAAATAGACGGTATTGTTCTGGCAGGCAGGGAAGCACTGATGAGGAAAGCCGGCAAAGACAGTCTGGAGTTATGAGTGCAGGATCAGGTCTTTCAGCTTTCTGGCAGCGCTGTTTAGTGGCCGTTTGACATCAGAAACCATACAGACATGACGGCACGGGATGGTTTCCTGCAGATGGATCGGGATCACTTCGTGGTTTTGAATGGCAGGAATTGCCATGGATTCCGGAATGAATGCAAGCCCAAGATCGGATTTCACAAGAGGCAGAATCTGATCGGTTGTGGCGGCTTCTGTGTCTGGTTCCAGTTCCAGACCGTGTGACAGAAACAATTGATGATAAAAGGCAAAAGTCATCGTTTCCCTGCCCAGACAGATTAAAGGATAATTTTTCAGCTCTGCGAGTGTCAGAGTCTGACTGCTCAGTGCAGTGAATGTTTTGCCGCCGACAAGAACCTCCCGGAAGGATTCCAGTCTTATCTCCTTCAAGGGAGGTTTTGCTGTTGTAGGAGTGGTGACTATGGCAAAGTCGATCTCACCGTTTTTGACGGAATGAACTGCCTGGGGGGTGGAATGGTTATAAATCTTAAGCCGTATATTTGGATATGTCATATGGAAATGCTTCAGCCGCTCCAGCAGATAAATACTCAGTGCAGTCTCGCTGGCACCGATGGAAATGCTGCCATGCTCCAGACCGGTGCTATCCGTAAGCTCCTCCTCTGCAAGCTGTAATTGTGCCATGGCTGCAGAAACCCGGGTGTAAAGCCGTTCCCCTTCCGGGGTCAGGCGGACGCCACGGTTTGTACGGATGAAAAGCGTGCATCGAATCTCGCTTTCCAGACAATTCATGGCGCGGGTAATGTTAGGCTGGCTGTTGCCAAGTACATGTGCTGCTTTGGTGAGATTGCCGTATTTGGCAACGTAATAAAAAATCTTATAATACTCAAAATTGATGTTCATAGAAGTCTCCGTTTCTGATATATCAAATAATAATGTCAATCATATCAATAATAGCTTTTACATATTTCTATAAGGTCAGTATAATGAGTGACGAAGAAAAAAACAAGGCATTTTTATGCCGGGTGAAATAACTGAGGAGGGAAAATTATGCTAACAGCGGTAACAGGAATTAACTGGGGAGATGAAGGAAAAGGCAGGGTGATCGATCTTCTTGCCGGAGAGGCAGATGTGGTCGTGCGGTATCAGGGAGGCAACAATGCCGGACATACCGTTGTTGCTGATCAGGGCAAATTTATATTGAATCTGATCCCATCGGGAATCCTTCATGATGGTGTGATATGTGTTCTTGGCGATGGAATGGTTGTAGATCTGGAGCATCTGGAGGATGAGATTGCGAAGCTTCGTCAAAAGGGCGTGTCCGTTTCTCCGAAGAATTTGAAAATATCCCAAAGAGCGACGATCTCAATGCCGTGGCACAGAATACAGGATGAGTTGGAGGAGGATCGTCTGGCAAAAAGCGGGTCTGCGTTTGGGTCCACTCGAAGAGGAATTGCCTATGCGTACAGCGATAAGTACCGCAAAAAGACATTGCGGATGGGTGATCTGCTCCGGTTGAACGAAGAGGGCATGCAGGCGCGGCTTAAAATGATGTTGGATGCCAAAAATATGGAGCTTGCCGGATGTTATCATCAGGAACCGATGTCATTTCCGGCGTTGTTACAATGGTGTAATGAGCAGGCGGAGAAATTCGCAGGGTATATTTGCGATACGGGAGCGTTTCTGGAGGAAGCACTTCAAAAGGGCAAGAAGGTGATCCTGGAGGCGCAGCTGGGAGCTATGAGAGATATTGATTACGGAATATTCCCATATACCTCCAGTTCTTCCACGATCGCGGCGTATGCTCCGATCGGTGCAGGAATACCGGGCTACACAACTGATCATGTAGTCGGGGTGCTAAAGGCATATTCCACCTGCGTGGGTGCCGGCCCGTTTGTGGCAGAGAAAGCAATGACACAGTCCTGGCAGGAGATGCTTCGCAGGCTGGGCGGCGAGTATGGCGCGGCAACCGGAAGACCGAGAAGAGTCGGTCCAATCGATATACCGGCAAGCCGTTATGGACTGAAATGCCAGAATGCAGATAAGATTGCACTGACAAAGCTGGATGTGCTGAGTGCGTTTGCAGAAATTCCGGTCATCACAGGGTATCGTTGTGGCGACAAGGTGACGGATCAGTTTGATCCGGGTTGTGATCTGGAAAAACATGAGCCGGTAGTACAGACACTGCCGGGATGGCAGCAGAGCATATCAGGATGCCGCAGTTGGGAAGAACTTCCGGATCATGCAAAAGCGTATATTGCATTTCTGGAAAAGTCTTTGAACCATGAAATTTCATTTGTTTCTGTGGGAGCAAAGAGAGAGGAATATCTGTTAAAGGGAGAATGGATTTAGAGAACCTTTCGATAAAATAAAAAATATGCGGTGCCATGTCGTGCACGGCACCGCATTGAAAATATATCAAGTGCAATAGCGGAAGGATTTGTCTGTGATGATACGGGCAAATATCAGACCAAGTGGCAGAGCCAGAATGATGAGCATCGCAGATGCAAACCAGGATGCAGAGGTGGTCAGTGACATGATGCCGAGATTATATACTGCCTTGTAAAGATACAGACCGGGAACCATTATGACAATGGCGGGAACGGTAATGGAAATTCGCGGATAGCCAAGCTTATTTTTGAGCAGAGATGCTAAAATGCCGGCAGTCAGTGCACCGATAAAAGCAGCGGCAGCAGGAGGTATTGCGACGAAATCCACAAGTTCCAGCCGAAGCGTATTTGCTATGGCGCCAATAAAAGCAGCGGCGGCAGCAATAGAACAGGGACTGTTGAACATAATGGAAAAACCGAATACACCACCAAAGCTAGTGATCAGCCGGAGCAGTAAATGTGTTCCGGCTGATAGATGTAATGGAGGAAAATCCATCGGCTTCAAATGGAAGAGAAGCGCCATGATCCATGCGGTAACCGTTGCGACAAGGATGATGACGATCGCATAAGCAAGCCGTTCCAGACCGGAACGCATATCCAGCTTGGCAAGGTCGATGCCACTTGTAATAAATGGAAATCCGGGGATGATAAACAGCATGGAACAGATATAACCGGCCTCGTGCTGCAGAGAAACAGAGAAAAAGTGTTCCGCCAGATTTAATGCACCAACATAAACCAGACAGGCTGCGGCAACCGATGAGACAATGCATAAAAATAATGTAAAATGGTGCTTGGTCAATTTGCATCGCAGGAAATTACCGATTCCGGCTCCCAGGAAGGCGAGAATCATTTCGTTCAGATCGCCACCCAGAAGAAAGGTGAAGCAGCCACACGCCAGAGCGGCGGCAAAGCCGAGAGCAACCGGAGAGTAAAGTCCGTGGAGCTGCTCGATCTCGTCAAGCTGTGCATGAAGTTGTTCTCCGGACAAGTTCTCGCAGTTTTCTGGAAACTCATGGATAAAACGCTCCAGACGATTCAGCTTGGAAGTATTGACTCCTGTATTGGTCAGACACAGAGACTGCGAAAAACAGTGGTCTCCATCGAAACAGGTGTAGTCGATGGACATAAGACCGATATTGGCGGTGCAGGTGATGTTGAGCTGCTTGGCCAACGAATTCATTGAGCTTCGTACACGCCAGGCTCCGGTTCCGCAGGATAGCAGCATCAGACCGGTTCTTCCGATGATGGAGGCCTTTTCGGTCAGGCTGGCATTGCGTATTTTCACATCTTCCATCTGGCTTGCATAATCATGCCAGTATATTTCCATGTGGTTCTGGGGAAGTGTGTTGGTTGTCATTGAATCACATCCTTTTACATTGTGTTTTTATTAAGTATAAAACGATTCGATGAAAAGTCAAGAAATGGAAACTTCTATTGACATATTTAAAATAAATGGTAAAATAACAGTAACAATTACTGTTATTCATGAAAGGAGAATGAGATGGCTGCAATGCGATACAGTAAACAGCGGGAGGCGATCCGTACCTATCTTCTCTCGACGAAATCTCATCCGACAGCGGAAGCTGTGTATTATAATATCAAAAATGAATATCCGAAGATCAGTCTGGGTACCGTATATCGTAACCTGAATCTTTTGGTAGAGCAGGGACAGGCGCTTCGTCTGGATTGCGGAGACGGCGTGGATCATTTTGACGGAGATACAAGACCGCATTATCATTTTTCCTGTCAGAAATGTGGCTGTGTGATGGATCTGGAGATGGATCCGATCGACCATATTGATCAGATCGCGGGTGCGGGATTTGACGGAGAGATACAGGGACACCAGGTGCTCTTTTACGGCTTGTGTCCGAAGTGCAAGGCGTAGCTGCGGATGGGGAGAGTGCTATTGGTAAAGAGTAGCAGCGGGTCGGCGAGTATTCTTGGCGGAGCCGGTGGACGCAGGGGATGCGTTGTTGATTGAAAATGATCAAGAAGTTAGAAATTTTTTCAAAAAAGAGTTGACAAAGCGAATTAGATTTGCTATATTCTAAACAGAAACAGTAATTGTTACTGTTAAGGAGAAATTGGCAATCAAAAGTAAATATTATAAAAGAAAAGGAGATTACGATTATGGCAAAGTTTGTATGTTCTGTATGTGGTTATGTTTATGAAGGAGAGCAGCCTCCTGAGAAGTGTCCTCAGTGTGGAGTTCCTGCAGATAAGTTCATTAAGCAGGGAGATGACAAGACTTGGGCTGCTGAGCATGTTGTAGGTGTTGCACAGGGTGCACCGGAGGATATCATGGCTGATCTTCGCGCAAACTTTAACGGCGAGTGCTCAGAGGTTGGTATGTATCTGGCAATGGCTCGTGTTGCTCATCGCGAGGGTTATCCGGAGATCGGTCTTTACTGGGAGAAGGCTGCTTATGAAGAGGCAGAGCACGCTGCAAAGTTCGCAGAGCTGCTTGGTGAGGTTGTAACAGACAGCACGAAGAAGAATCTGGAGATGCGTGTAGAGGCTGAGCACGGTGCTACAGCCGGTAAGTTTGACCTTGCTAAGAGAGCAAAGGCACTTGATCTTGATGCAATCCATGATACCGTTCATGAGATGGCTAGAGATGAGGCTAGACATGGTAAAGCATTCGAGGGACTTCTTAAGAGATATTTCGGTTAATTGACAAACGCTTTGTATTCGAGGGACTTTTTAAGAGATACTTCGGATAATTTGAAAGCTTGTATATGATTCTGAGGGGATGATCCGTTTGTGGTCATCCTCTTTTAAATTTTTGCACAAAAATTGAATTGTATTTCAGAAAATATTGTCAAAAATGAAATTGGACAGATTGGCGGGAAGGTACTATAATAATTTATGGTGCATAAAACGAAAAACCGATTCGATTTGGACTTCTACTACACTGGAAACCCTGTGTGGCGGAGGTTTTTTTGTTTCAATGAGAATATTTCCGTTAACAGGAAAGGGGTTTACAGCAGTCCATTTTGAATTAAGCTTTGCTTTACGCATGTAACAATATCAGCGATAAAAGGAGGAATCATTATGATGACATTAAATGCTGAGAAAAGAGACATGAATGTAAAGGCGAAAAAGTTACGGAGAGAGGGATATGTCCCGGGAAGCTTGTGCGGAAGAGATCTGGAGGAATCTGTACCATTGAAGATATCCGAATTTGAGGCAGAGCGTTTCATGAGAAAGAACATGAAGGGCAGCAGAACGGTATTGCAGGTTGGAGAGCAGAAGTACAATGCAATCGTGAAGGATGTTGATTATAATCCTTTGATGAAGAGAATCATGTTTATTGATTTCCAGATGCTGGTTGCCGGTGAGAAGATTTCTACGACAGCACAGGTTGTATTGCTGCATGAGGAGCTGGCAAAGGGCTCCGTTGACGAGGAGATTTCCGAAATCCATTATAAAGCAGATCCGGCGGATATTGTGGAGAAGGTTTATATTGATTTCGAGAAGCTGGGAGATCAGAAGTGCGTCAAGGTAAAGGATATTAAGGAATTGATGAATGACAAGATCGAGCTGATCACTTCGGAGGATGCAACGATTGTTGATATTACAGAGGAATCTCAGTACGAGGAAGAAACTGAGGACGCCGAGGGAGAAGCGGAGGCAGTTGCTGCATCATAGTGTTGCAGTGTATAGATGTTTATGACTCACAAATGCCAACTCAATAAAACAAACGGGACTGCAGAATGCGTTTTTTGCCGGAGGTTTCGGCGGGGATGCGGGGTAGTCCCGTTTTGTTTGCATGCAGATCATCTGTTGTCTGCGGAATAAAAACGTAAAATGCGCCACGGAAAATGTTATGTTGACAGGGGAGCCTGTTTGGTATAGCGTATTATTGTTGATAAAAATTATCAGTAATCGAAGAGGGCAAAAGATATGACATTAAAGGAACTAGAGACAGGTAAGAGTGCTGTGATCTGTACAGTTGGAGGAAAGGGTGCGTTGCGACAGCACTTTCTGGACATGGGAATGATTCCCGGAGCAGAGGTGACGGTGGTAAAGCTTGCGCCAATGGGAGATCCGATGGAACTGCAGATTCACGGCTATGAACTGACACTTCGTCTGGCAGAGGCAGATCAGATCGAGATTGCGCCAATTAACCAGAGAACAAGAAGTCATGCCGGAAAAGAACGTCTGCAGCCGATCGCACATCCGGGGCTTGGTGAGGAGGGAAGGTATCATTCCAAAGAGGATGAGAATCCGTTGCCGGAGGGGACGATGCTTACCTATGCGTTGGTGGGAAATCAGAATTGTGGAAAGACAACATTGTTTAACCAACTCACCGGCTCGAACCAGCATGTCGGTAATTTTCCGGGTGTTACGGTGGATCGTAAGGATGGAGCGATCAAAGGACATGCAGAGACAGATATTACGGATCTTCCGGGCATTTATTCCATGTCGCCGTACAGCAGCGAGGAGATCGTATCAAGGAATTTTGTGCTGGATGAGAAGCCGCGGGCATTGATCAATATTGTTGATGCGACGAATATTGAGAGAAATCTTTATTTGACGATGCAGCTTCTGGAGATGGATATTCCGATGGTTGTTGCATTGAATATGATGGATGAGGTGACAGGCAATCAGGGAGCGATTGATGTGAACGGAATGGAGGCACTGCTCGGAGTGCCGGTAATTCCAATCTCTGCGGCGAAGAATGAGGGCGTGGACGAGCTTGTGCGTCATGCACTTCACATTGCAAAATATCAGGAAAAACCTCTGCGTCAGGACTTTTGCGATAAAAATGACCACGATGGAGCGGTTCATCGCTGTATCCATGCCGTTATCCATCTGATCGAGGATCATGCGGAATATGCACACATTCCGGTGCGTTTTGCGGCAACCAAGGCGATTGAAGGAGACCCTCTGATCCTTGGAAAGCTTGCGCTGGATCAGAATGAGACGGAGATGTTAGAGCATATTGTGCAGCAGATGGAGACAGAGCGGAAGCTGGATCGGAGTGCGGCGATTGCGGATATGCGCTTTGACTTTATCGAGCGTCTTTGTGAGCAGACAGTAGTGAAGCCGAAGGAGAGCAGAGAACGGATCCGGAGTGAGCGCATTGACCGTGTGCTGACTGGAAAGTACACGGCAATTCCCTGCTTTGTGGGGATTATGGTGCTTGTGTTTTATCTGACCTTTAATGTGATTGGGGCGTGGCTTCAGAATATTCTGCAGATGGGGATTGACGCAGTGTCCGATATTGTGGACAGAGGGCTGACGGCGATGCAGGTCAATGAAGCGGTGCATAGTCTGGTGATTGATGGAATTTTTACCGGTGTGGGAAGTGTTTTAAGTTTCCTGCCGATTATCGTGACACTGTTTTTCTTCCTGTCCATGATGGAAGATAGTGGATATATTGCCCGTGTAGCTTTTGTGATGGATAAAATGCTGCGTAAGATTGGTTTGTCAGGGCGGAGTATTGTGCCGATGCTGATTGGATTTGGCTGTACCGTACCTGCTGTGATGGCGACAAGAACGCTGACCAGTGAACGTGATCGTAAAATGACCATTCTCCTGACACCGTTTATGAGCTGCACGGCGAAACTGCCAATCTATTCGTTTTTTGTCAGCGTATTTTTCCCGGGACGCGGTGGACTTATCATGGCGGGTCTGTATTTGTTTGGTATTGTTACAGGAATATTGATCGCATTTCTGTATAAAGGAACACTTTTTCAGGGGGAGCCGGTGCCATTTGTGATGGAGCTTCCGAACTACCGGCTGCCCGGAGTCCGAAATGTGGCGCAGCTTTTGTGGGAGAAAGCCAAGGACTTTTTGCAGAAGGCATTCTCGGTGATTTTAGTTGCTACGGTTGTTGTATGGTTTTTGCAGAGCTTTGATCTGCGTCTGAACATGGTCAAGAATTCAGCGGACAGTATTCTGGCAGCGGTATCTTCGCTGCTTGTGCCGGTGTTTGCGCCGCTCGGTCTTGGAGACTGGCGGATATGCACAGCTCTGATCAGTGGATTTATGGCAAAGGAAAGCGTTGTATCTACTCTGGGCGTTCTTTTTGGCGACAGCATCGGTTCCGTGTTATCACCGGTTTCTGCGGCGTCGCTTTTGGTGTTCAGCCTGTTGTATACGCCGTGTGTGGCAGCAGTGGCATCCATCAGGCGGGAGCTTGGCGGCAAATGGGCAGTGGGCGTGGTGTTCTGGCAGTGCGCTGTAGCGTGGATCGCTGCGATGCTGGTGCGGCTGGTTTTATTGTAACAAAAACGGTATGAGGTAAAACGGTTTGAATAATAGGTTTTCTTCTTTGCTGACATCCTTTTGGGATAATAAATAAATGTTGCGCACATGCTTTGAATATTTTTTATAAAACTGTTTTATGGATTCGTGTTTTCCTGTACCCGAAGACTTAATTTCGAAAGCATTGATCTTACTTCCTTCCGAAATCAGAAAATCTACTTCATAATAGTGGGTACTGCCGTGTTTTTCCCAGGTATGATAATAAAGCTCTCTCCCGGCTGCAGCAATCATCTGGGCGGCAAGGTTTTCGTACAGGAACCCCAGATTTGCAGGGAGCTTGTCGGACAGCAGCCTGGCATATATATTATTTTCGGTCACCGGACGGTCAATAAACATGAGCGTGACAAATAATCCGGTATCAGAAAGATATAATTTATAGCTGTCAAAGTCTTTTGTGTCCGGCAGACTTGCTGCCGGATCCGTGGAATTATAGCAGGGTAAGATTGTTTTTGAGTCGCCGGGCTCCTTCAAGTAAAATAGCATATTTCCCGGAATACTGCTGCTTCCATTCTAAAAACTTCTGATAGGCTTTTCTTCAAGATTATTATATAGTAAAATGTACTTTTCTTCAAAACTTTTGGATTTTATTTACTATGAGAAAGGATTGGAGTTATGCGTAAATATATGCTACAATAGTCTCATCATGTCAAAGGAGAGGAATGTATGGACGCACATCAGAAAAAGAAGATAGCACCGATTGTTATTACTGTATTGATCGTTCTGTATTATCTGCTTTATTTCTGTCTGGTCATCAGCCTTGTGCCTGCAGTGCTTAAGGTGGTGCTGGCAGTGATCCCGGCGGCGTTAGGCGGAGCGATGATATATGTCTGTATGGAGAGAATCAAAGAAATCGATGGAGGAGAAGAAGATGATCTTAGTAAATACTGATTACATTACCGGAAAGGAACTGGAGATGCTGGGGCTGGTGAAGGGAAGCACAATTCAGTCCAAGAATGTTGGAAGAGATATTACACAGAGCCTGAAGACTCTGGTGGGCGGCGAGTTGAAAGCGTACAATGAGATGATGACGGAGGCACGGGCGCTTGCTACTAAGAGAATGGTGATGGAGGCGCAGAGCATGGATGCAGATGCCGTTGTGAATGTGCGCTATGCGTCCTCGGCAGTGATGCAGGGAGCCGCTGAGGTGATCGCGTATGGAACGGCAGTAAAGTTTAAGTAGACAAGGGGAAATTATGCGCCAGATAAAAATGATCCGATTTTATATGGGAAGAATAAAGCAATAAAAAAGAGTTGACTTGTTAAAAAGCAACGTATATACATTGCGAAAAGAAAAAGCAACGAAAAAGAGTTGCACAATTTTGGATCATAAGATAAAGTATATGGTATGAGGTGAATTACATGAAATATGCAGCGATAATGTTTGATGTAGTAGAGTCCCGGAAATATTATGATCGATATGATGTACAAAATGTATTAATGGGATGCGTGGATTATCTAAATACTATATATGAACAAGGAATCAAGAAAAAGGTAGTATCTAGTGCAGGGGATGAATTTCAAGGTTTGTTTTTAGATTTACAAGCCGCATTTTTATATA
>NZ_DBLXSO010000056.1:0-18388 GCF_057878315.1 Jutongia sp.
CATCAATATAATTGTCTATTAAGACTATTGATTTTTCCGCTTTTCCCACAAGGCTTATCAAAAGACTGAATGCATCATATATCTGTCCTTCAAAAAATATCTTTTGACCCACCTCTTCGTGTTCCGAAATATAAGCAAAAATCTGATTAAATTTCTCATTAGACTCCTTTTGATACTCTAATTGCTTTAATTCCAAACTATTTAGCTTATCAAACATCAAAGCATTTTCAGCCAAAAAGCGTCGCATTTTTACGAAAGCATTCATAATATTTACACTTACCTGAATAGCTTCATCACTCCTTAATACTGCTGATAGCATTGCTATTCCCTGTTCTGTAAAAACATATGGCAAATACCTTCGTCCTCCTTTTGAAGATGTATTTTCTGTGTTTGAGGTCGCAATTTGCGACCTCAAATCTGCATATTCATCCTCGGTCAGTTGGAAACAAAAATTATTCGGAAAACGTTTCGCATTTCTTTTAACGCTTTCATTCAATCTTTTTGTTTCAACATTATAAAGCAATGCCAAATCGCTATCTATCATAACCTGCTGTCCACGTACATAATGAATCAGATTCTCAATGTTTTCTTCTGTGCTATCAACTATTACAGGTACATTTATATTATCAGACAAATCAACATCTCCTATGTTTTTTATTTGAGGTCGCAATTTGCGACCTCAAATAAATTGTACCTTTCCTGTACAACATAGTCAATCAGTTTCGACCTCAATCAACAACTATTTTGTTCTGCAATTCACGCTTGTTCAGTTCCGCAATCTTCTCATGAATATTAGTATTATACAGTCTATATTCGCTTGCTTTAAAAGTGCCACAAACACAGGTAGGCATTGCGATAGGACTAAGCTCCTCCCTAAGTCTCTATTCCCATAACAAACCGTTATACCATTCATTAAAAAATGTCGTTTCCCCTATGTCACCGTCTGTTTTATAATGATTATAAAGTCAGGCAAGGGTGCAGCTTCTATGCATCTTTGCCTTTTATTTTACAAAAAACTGTCGAATTGAAACATGATATACAGAAAGAAGGGGATTTGCATGAATTGTACCTATAATGAGAATCTTTATGAGCATTCCTTTCGCACGATCGATTCCCACACGATGGGAGAAGCAACACGCATCATATACGATGGATTTCCGGAGCTGCCGGGACAGACTATGATGGAGAAGAAGGAATATCTGATCAGCCATTACGACCACTACCGCAAGGCGTTGATGCTGGAGCCGCGCGGTCACCGCGATATGTTTGGCGCACTGCTGACACCGCCGGTGCATGAGGAAGCGGACTACGGCGTAATCTTTATGGATTCGGGCGGATGTCTGAACATGTGCGGACACGGCAGTATCGGCACCGCCTCCATGCTGGTGGAAACCGGCATGGTCGATGTTTCCGAGCCTTACACCGATGTTGTGCTGGATGCCCCTTCCGGTCTGATCCGCACACGCGTCAAAGTACAGAACGGTAAAGCGGAGCAGGTCAGCATTCTGAATGTTCCCGCCTTTCTCTATAAGGAAAACCAGACGATCGACATTCAGGGCTACGGCATGATCCCGTATGATATTTCCTTTGGCGGTTCGTTTTTTGCTCTGGTTGACGCAGAGCAGATCGGTATTGACATCACGATGGAAAACGTTGACATTCTGTCGGAGCTTGGTATGCTGCTCCTGAAAAAGATCAATGAAACCGTGCCGATCAAGCATCCGTATCTGGACATCACAACCGTGGATCTGGTGGAGTTTTACAGCCATACCGACAAGCCGGAGGCGGACATGAAAAACTGCGTGATCTTCGGCATGGCGCAGGCAGACCGCTCTCCGTGCGGTACCGGAACGAGTGCGAAAATGGCGGCTCTTTACGCGAAGGGTGAGCTTGCCCTGCACACACCATTTGTCTACGAGAGTGTTACCGGCTCGCTTTTCACCGGAGAGGCAACGAAGGAGGTCGATGTCGGCGACTACCGCGGCATCATCCCTCAGATTACCGGAAGTGCTTATATGACCGGCATGAACACATGGCTTCTTGATCCGGAGGATCCGCTGGAGCTTGGATTTCTTCTGGGTACACAGAAAAAGGCACCGAAGGAGAGTGACCGCAGCCGCATCGTGCGCGCTGCATGGCAATTATTTCATGAGAAAGGATATGATTCTACATCTGTAGAAGATGTTGTAGAGCTTGCCGGCGTGACATCCGAAATCTTCCACCGGTATTTTCAGGAAAAGGATGATCTGGAATACACGCTCGGCGATCTGTTTGACCGTAAATACGCAGACCTGATGGTGCAGATCAACCCACGGCTCAGCCGCTACGAGACACTGCTTTATCTGAACCGCGAGCTTTTCCATCTGATCGAGACGGAGGTTCCTCTTCCTCTTGTGAAACATTTGTATATGGAAGACATCGATACAAAACACAATCTCCTGAATAAAAAGCGATTCTATTATTCTCTGATCCCGCAGATCATTGAAGAGGGACAGGACAAGGGAGAGTTCCGCCGTTCCGAAAATGCCAGAGAACTCGCCGATAATTATTTCTCGCTGGAGCGCAGCATCATTTACGACTGGTGCGTTAAGGACGGAAAAGACAGCCTCGTCCACAAAGGACAGCGGTTACTGCAGATCTTCCTGAAGGAGCTGCTGGCATAAATTTTCTTATTTCTCTGCCGGCTTCGTATTGCAAAGCACCAGTGCGCCCAGAATCAGAACCATTCCCGCCACACCTCCGAGGCTCATTTTCTCGTGGAATATCACAATTCCAAGAAGCGTTGCCACAAGCGGTTCAACCGATGCAATGATCGAAGCACGGCCATTTTCCATCGTATTTAAACCATAATTATATAATGTGTACGGAAGCACGGTGCTGATCACGCCGAATACCAGAAAGAATGCAATCATGCCACCGCTGCTGACCGTCACGCTCCAGATGCCCGCTCCGTTGATAAACGGAAGCGTGGTCACTGCCGCCACCAAAAAGGTATAAAAAGAGATCGTCAGAGAATGATATCCCCGGTCGATCGCATACCTGGAAAAGATCGAATAAAGTGCGTATCCAAGGCCCGAACCAAGTCCGGTCAGAATCCCCGCCGCATTTAATGAAACGGCATCTCCGATGATCCCCGTCACGAAAATACAGCCGACAAATGTCATGACAAGTGCCGTCACCTTCCGAACCGTAAAGCGCTCGCCAAAAAGGATACGCGACAGAACCATGACAATCGCAGGTGCCGTATAAAGAAGTACGGCTGCCACCGACATGGAGGTCAGGGAAATCGTCTTGAAATAGCAGTAATTAAAGAAAACAATACTGCCTATCCCTGTTCCGAGAAAACACCACAGATCCCGCAAACGGATCCGAAGCAGTTCCCTGCGGAAAAATATCATAAACACAAACATGGCGATCACCGTTGCCATTGCACGTATCGCCACAATATCCATACTCTGCAGCCCTCTTGCGTTATAAACGCGAACAAAGAGTCCCATGGATCCCCAGAGACTCCCTGCCGCCAGAATAGCGGGTACTGCAAATGTTCTTTTTTTCTGTTTTGCCACAAGCATCGCCTCCCTGTTATGCGTCCGGTCCATCATCCTTAAACCGCATCTGTACGATCTCCGCAAGAATCTGCGCAGTCTGTTCCACTCCCAGCAGTCCGCTGTTGATGATCAGATGCTTGTGCGCCGGATCGGACGAACTAAACTTCGCATATCTTTTGTGATAACGGTTTCTCGCTTTATCGACCTCCGTGATCATCTTCTTGGCTTCCTCTTCCTTCATACCGAGAGGTCCTGTACAGTTGGCAAGACGGTCCTTATAAGATGCGTAGACAAACACATGAAATGCATTCGGCTCATCGCGCAGGACATAATCGGAACAGCGTCCTACGATAATACAGGATTCCTTCGCCGCAAGTGCCGTGATGATGCCACTCTGTGCCTGAAAGATCCTTGTCTGACGGTCTGCAGATTCTGTTCCGAGCGGAAACAGCATTTCAAAAAATCCGGAGGTGTCCTTTTCCTCCTCATTACTAATGACGGAAACCGGCAGATCCAGCTTCTGTGATGCCGCCTCGACAATATCTCTATCATAATACTCCACATGAAGCAGCTCTGACAACCGTTTTGCGATCGGACGTCCCATGCTTCCAAATTCTCTTGTGATCGTTACGACAAATTTCTTCATAGTCTCCCTCGATTCTGTGCCGCCGAATCCGGCTTCTTTTCTGTCTGCACCGCGACACTGGTGCAAACGCCCTGGTTTCGTATTATCGTGTCTGTCCTATTTATCGGACATATGGCATTATCGGTGTCACTGTCCTTTTTATCGGACACTACTGATTTAAGAATCTGGACAGGAATGCTTTCGTACGCTCTTCCTTCGGATTCTCCATAACCTCCTTCGCCGGACCTTCCTCCACGACATATCCGTCTGCCATAAAGATAACGCGGTCTGCCACATCCCTTGCGAATGCCATCTCATGCGTAACGACGATCATAGTCATTCCTTCCTTTGCCAAATCCTTCATAACATTTAACACTTCTCCGACAAGCTCCGGATCCAATGCCGATGTCGGCTCATCAAATAACAGCGCTGCCGGCTCCATAGCTAGTGCTCTGGCGATCGCCACACGCTGCTGCTGACCACCGGATAAGGTTGACGGCATCACATGTGCCTTGCTCTCAAGACCAACTTTTTTCAGAAGCTCCATACCGATTTCCTTTGCCTCGGCTTTGTTGCGATGCTTTGTCAGAACCGGAGCCATCGTCACGTTTCCGAGTACCGTCTTGAGCGGAAACAGATTAAACCGCTGAAACACCATTCCCACTTCCTCCCGGAACTTCCGGATATCTGCCTTTGAATCGCAGATATTTTCCTCTTTATAAAGAACTTCTCCCGAGGTGGGTTTTTCTAACTGATTGATGCAGCGCAGGAATGTACTTTTTCCTGAGCCGGACGGTCCGATGATACAGACAACCTCTCCCTCGCTGACCTCCATATTAATGTCCCGCAGGACCTCCAGATCACCAAATGCCTTCGACAGATGGTTTACCTTTATCATTGTATTTCCCATATGGCACCTCCTATTTATTGGCAATCCGCTTTTCAACCATCTTCTGTACGATCATCAGGACAGACAAAAGTACCAGATAGAAAATGGCACACACGGTATATCCCGGAATCGTTTTGTAGGTTCTCATAACATAATTCTGCGTCTGTCTTGTAATTTCATTGACCGAAATCATGGACAGAAGTGCCGTGTCCTTTACGGAAATAATAAACTGGTTAAACAAACTCGGGATAATAGAACGAAATGCCGGTGGAATTATAATATGTATCATAATCTGCATCGGACTTAAGCCAAGCGACGCTCCCGCTTCCTTCTGTCCAATATCCACGCTGTCCAGTGCTCCCCGCACAAGCTGTGATATAAATGCACCTGCATTTAATGTGATAACAAGGATACCGGCCAATGTCGGATCCAGCACCACTCTCTCCCCCTTGATCAGTCCGATGATCTCCGGCACCACAAAATATACATACAATGCCTGCACCACGATCGGGGTACCACGCATGATCCATACATAAATATTGGCAATTCCTTTTGCAATCTTATTGCGGCTCTGCAGAGCATATCCGCAAAGAGAACCAAGGACAAAGCCAAACAGTATACCGATCACCGCAATCTCCATGGTGACCTTCAAACCACGAAACAGCATCGGACCAATGGCCTGTAATAATTCAAGATCAATCCCCATGTCCTGCCTCCTTATGAAATCCGGGGCACCTTCAAGCGCCCCGGCAATGTGTATTTACGAAAAAGATAATATTTTGGTCTATGCGAAAAAGCGAAGCTTTTTCAAAGGTGAAACTGTAGTACTTCTTGACTGCAAATTTTTTGCAGTCTTAGAAGTACTTTTCACCTTATTCGCACCAATCCTTCTTCAGCTTATCGATCGTACCGTCATCCTGCAGCTCCTTAATTGCCTTATTGAACTGCTCAACGATATCCGGATATTTCTTACAGATATCAAAGGAGAATGCAAGTGCGTATGGTGCCTGACCATTGTAGAACTCATCACCGACAATCTTAAGCTTTACCTCACCGGTCTTAATTGAATAAGAGGTACCCGGTGCATCGTAGATCGTCGCATCTGCCTGACCACCCTCGACTGCCTTATATGCTAGCGCCTGAGAATCAAAGCTCTGCAGACATTTCTCCGGAAGCTTTGATGTTGCATATTCGTATGCGATCGTTCCGGTCTGGACTGCTACCTTATACTTGCCATCTGTCAGATCATCCACAGACTTGATGTCGTTGTTATCCTTACCAACTGCAACAATGATACCTGCGTCATAATAAATATCCGAGAAGTTCATGACTTCTTTTCGTTCATCAGTCGCACAGAGTGCTGCGGCTCCGAGATCGATCTGTCCCTGCGTCAGTGACGTTGTGAGCGGACCATAATCCATATCCTGGATCGTATCATTTTTAATCTTAAATCCAAGCTTATCCTGCAATGCTTTCAACAATTCCACATCAAAGCCCTGCAGTGTCTTTCCATCCTCCTTAAAATAAGAAAACGGTGCGTATGTTCCTGATGTTCCAACGGTTAATTCAACCTTACTCAGATCAGTTGTACCTCCCGTCTCAGAACTGCTGCCTGCCCCGGATGAACTTCCTGCATCTGAACTACTTCCGCATCCGGTAAGCATTGTCGCTACCAGTGCACCTGTCATCAATACCGAAATTGCTCTTCTCTTTACTCTTTTTAATGTTTTCATAGTCATGTCTCCCTTCTATACGATGTCTTCTCCTCCGGCTACGATTAATTTCAATGTATGTAAAGAAAAAAACAGACGACGTGCTTACTTTTATAAGCTCCATCGCCTGTTTCAATCCAATTGAAATTATGCACCTATTATAGACAAGGTTTTATCATTTGTAAAGATATACTTTTTTATTACTTCCATAACACTTTGTAATGACATCCCGAAAGTGTTATTGCACTTTTCCGGTCGTCACGGACGTCTGCTTGCTTAATCCTTTCTCGCGGAACAGCTCCTTATACTCCTTCATTTTCGCCTTTGGCACAGAAATCTTAACCCCTTTATTGATACCCTTAAATGCGTTCTCTCCAATATCTGATGCTTTCAGTCTTGGAGAATAAATATAAAGAACTTTGATATTTCTGCAGTTTGCAAATGCTTCTTTTCCAATCTTATCAACTCTGGAACCCAGAGATACCTTTGTCACTCTCTTGTTGCTGCGGAATGCCCGCTCGCAAACCGAAGTAACGGAATAACTAATTCCATTAATCGTTACCTTCGTACCAATCTTTACTTCCTTACGTCCGGAACCCGGACGATACAGTGCAACCTCTGGATTTTTCACTTTGCTGCTTGTCACCTTGAAACGGTAGCCTGCAGAAGAGGTAATGATCTTGCCAACCTTTGCCGGCTTCTTCCGATTCGTCTTCGGTGTTGAAACAGGGGTCGGTGCCGGTGTCGCAGGAGTTTGTGTTGCCTGTACCGTCTGTGTCGGAACAGGTGTCCGGACAGGTGGTACAACCGTCGGAACTGCCGGGACTGTCGGCTCCGGTGTGATCTCCGGCACTTCCGGTTTCTGCGTTGGCACTTCGGTCGGTACCGGCGCATCTGTCGGTACCGGCTCCTTCGTTGGCTCTATCGGTGCAGCGGTTTTCGCTGGCTCACGGGTCGGCTCCATTGTTGGCGCCTCGGTCGGTGCCGGTGCCACCGTTGGGTCTACCGGATTCGGTGTGATTTCCGGTTCACGGGTCGGCTCTGCTGTTGGTGCCTCTGTCGGTACCGGTGCCATGGTCGGCTCTTCGCTCGGCATGGTTGTCGGCTCCTCCGTTGGTACCGGGGTTGGTTCCTCTGTTGGCACCGGCGTCTCACTTACTCCCGGCGTTGGCAATGGTGCCTCCGTCGGATTCGGCTCCTTCGTTGGTTCTGCGGTTGGTTCCTCACTTGGCATTGGCGCCATGGTTGGTTCCTCACTCGGTGCCATCGTTGGCTCTTCACTCGGCATTGGTGTCGTGGTTGGTTTCTCACTTGGTGTCGGCGCTGTTGTCGGCTCCGGTGTGATCTCCGGCTCACGGGTCGGCTCAGCCGTCGGTTTCTCACTCGGCGCTGTAGTTGGATCCTCACTCGGTGCCGGGGTCGGCTCCTCTGTTGGCACCGGCGTCTCACTTACTCCCGGCGTTGGCAGGGGCGCCTCCGTCGGATTCGGCTCCTTCGTTGGTTCTGCGGTTGGTTCCACGGTCGGATCCTCACTTGGCATTGGCGCCATGGTTGGTTCCTCTGACGGTGCCATCGTTGGCTCTTCACTCGGCATTGGTGTCGTGGTTGGTTCCTCACTTGGTGCCGGCGCTGTTGTCGGCTCCGGTGTGATCTCCGGCTCACGGGTCGGCTCAGCCGTCGGTTTCTCACTCAGTGCCGGGGTTGGTTCCTCGGTTGGCACCGGCGTCTCACTTACTCCCGGCGTTGGCAGTGGTGCCTCAGTTGGCTTCGGCTCCTCCGTTGGTTCTGCGGTTGGTTCCTCACTTGGAGCCGGCACCGGCTCATCGGTCGGATCCGGTTCCAGAACAGGGATTGTCACATCCTCTATCTCCACCTCATGATATCCGTCCTCATCTAAGAAAAGCTTTCCACAGGCAGAGCAGACAAAATACTGTATATTGCCCGGCTCAGTCTGAGTGGCTTCCTTCTCTTCGACCAGTTCAAGCCGGTGCTGTATCGGAATATACTCACCTTTATACAGAAGATCCCCGCACACACCGCAGTAATAATCTCCGGTATATCCAGACTGCGTACAGTCTGCCTCCTGCACATCCTTAAGCTCCCGCATATCATTAGGATGCTGACAGTAATCTTTCCATATCTCTACATCCTGATATATGTTCGCATAATACTCTGCATTGTCACCCACATATTCTGCGGTGGCTTCATACCAGTTTCCAAACGGAAGTACAAGATCTGCATCTTCATCCTTCCATTTCCATCCTTCCGGAAGTGGTACTTCTCCCACAGTGCTGACGGTGTACTCCATATATTGTGTTCCATCCGGTCTGTTCGGAGGAAACATCTCCTCAGAATATCCGACACGCACGGTAAAATCAAAGCTCATACCTATTCCACAGTCATAGGTATAAATGATCCGATCCCCAAGCTGCAGATCCGTCAGCTTATAATCGGAGCCTTTCAACTCATCAAAAATATCCGTTCCGCTCTTTCCGGCTTCTGCCTGTTCTTTTGTCAGCTTCACGACCTTCTGAATCTTTCCGGTATCAAAATCCGGAAACATTTCCGGATCCAGAAAGTCAATATTTTTCTGTGTTAAATAGGTAACATTATTCTCACAGTTAATCTGAGTTTCAGATGCGTCCAGGCTTTCCGGAATTTTCAGACTTGTAAGACTGCATTCATCGCAGTACAATCTGATAGAAGTCCATTTCTCATTAAATTTTAATACCTTGAGCGGATTGCCCGTACAGTTAAGCTGGTCCAGGTGATCCAATCCACTCACATCCAACACTTCGATCTGATTGTAATTACATTCTATCAATTCCAGCTTACAGTCCTCTCCAAACCGGATAGATGTAATCTCATTATCATCACAATAAACACTGGTCAGATTAGGGAACAACTGCAGATCCAGTTCTCCGCTGATATTATTCAATCGGATATCCAAAGACTTCAGATTCCGGAAATACTCAAGCCCCTTCAGATTTTCCAGTTTATTATATATTGCTTCCATTTCTTCAACGGCATCCAGCTCACTTTGTGAAAAATAACCGTCATCGTTCTTATCAAATCCACTTTCTTTGAGATAATTTCGCAGGTTCTCATCCGGGAAATTCTCCTTATCAATTGCAACACCTTCTTCTGTCTGCTCCGCTGCATAAGCCATGTTCTCCGGCAGCACACCGCTTGTGCAGATCAGTGCAACGGCAGTAACAACCGCTGTCAGCCTCTTCCGGTGACGTTTTCTCATTCCTTTCATACACATTCCTCCATTCTTGTTTCAATTTTCATACTTTTTCCTTTAACTCTCCGAAAATACACGGCATTTTCAAACGCTTTCTCCTGCGTTTATGCAAAATTAGGTGTATTTTACATCAAATATAACAACATTTATATAATAAGTCAACTAACCAAACGGTTAGTATGGGGTAAATTATTCCTTTCGTCACCCCGATTTCATGCGAAATATCATCTGTATCACCCCGGACTTCACCCCAGTGCCACATCAAGCACCATCATCAGAGCAAACCCCAGCGCCGCCCCAATAGTTCCGATGTTGCTGTGTACCCCGTCCTGACATTCCGGAATCAGTTCTTCGATCACCACATACATCATGGCTCCCGCTGCAAATGCCAGAAGATACGGAAGCACCTGAGAGATCGCCCCCGCGATCAGAATTGTGATAAAGCCACCCACAGGCTCCACAATCCCTGACAACACACCGCACACAAAGGCTTTCCTGCGACTCATCCCCTCTCCGCAAAGTGGCAGCGAAATGATCGCCCCCTCCGGAAAATTCTGGATCGCAATACCAAACGCCAGAGCAAACGCTCCCGCCGCCGTGATTCCCGCCCCCTTCATCATACTTCCTGCATACGCAACCCCGACCGACATTCCCTCCGGGATATTATGCAGTGTCACCGCAAAAAGCATCATCGTCGTTTTGGACAGGCGCGGCTGTCCGGTGTGAAGCCCCTCCGGCTCACTGCTTTTTAGATGAAGATGCGGTATCACCGTATCTAACACAAGCAGAAAACCAATGCCGAGCAAAAATCCTGTCACCGCCGGCAGCCACGCAAGCTTCCCCTGTGCCTCTGTCATCTCGATCGCCGGGATCAGCAAAGACCATACAGAAGCGGCGATCATCACTCCCGCCGCAAATCCAAGCAACAGCTTCTCAATTTGCGGTGCAATCTTATCCTTCATGAAAAATACCATCGCCGCCCCAAGAGATGTCCCCAGAAACGGAATGCTAAGTGTAATCAGTTCAGACATTCTTGTCTCCTTTCTGTGTTCCTGCAAATATATAATCTGCAGGATTTCAGACAAAATATCACATATTGATTCTATCTTATCTTTATCTATATGCAAAAACAAAAACATGGCGATAGTTAGTCGTGTCTAACTATCGCCATATTGTAGCATATAACCTTTAAAAAAGCAAAATTCCTTCTACCTGCCGTGCGTTGTCAGTATCCCATACATTTCCGGTCGTCTGTCTCTCCACACTCCCCAGGATCTGCGGTACTCCTCAATCTCATCCAGATCAAAGCTCTGCACAAGAACCGTCTGACTTTCCCGATCCGCCCCCTGCAGGATCTGACCGGTGTGATCCGTGATAAACGAGGATCCATAGAAGGTCATGCTCGTCTCGTCGGTCTCCGTGCTAATGCGGTTTGATGCGATGACCGGCATGATATTTGCCGCCGCGTGTCCCTGCATGCATCGTCTCCAATGCGGCATGGAATCAATCGTCTCCACCGCCTCACTGCCGATCGCTGTCGGATACATTAAAATTTCCGCGCCCTGCAGTGCCATCCCTCTTGCCGTCTCCGGGAACCACTGATCCCAGCAGATGCCTACACCGATCGTCCCAAACTGCGTTTTCCAGGCACGAAATCCCGTGTCACCCGGCGTGAAATAAAATTTTTCTTCATATAATAAAGAATGCGGAATATGCGTTTTGCGGTAAACGCCCGGAATACTGCCGTCCGCATCGATCACTGCCACACTGTTGAATGCGGTGTTGCCCGCCTTTTCGTAAAAGCTCACCGGAATGACAAGCTCCTTCTGCTTTGCCATCTTCTGAAAATATGCAATCGCCGGATTTTCTTCCACTGTGGTTGCAAGCTTCAGATATTCCGTACGCTCCTGCTGACAAAAGTACGGTGTCTCAAAAAGTTCCTGCAAAAGAACAATGTTGGCGCCCTTCTGTGCCGCCTCCTCAACAAGACCTGCTGCCCGCTCCAGCGTCTCCTCACGATCCCATGTACATGCCATCTGCGTTGCCGCTACTGTTACATTTCTCATTGTTAAAACCTCCTTGTCACCACATAGATTTCACCTGCACTTCGGCTGTTGCATCGTAATGCAGTGAATATTGCCACCGCCATATACGATCTCGCGCGTATATACGCCAATAACCTCTCTCTCCGGAAAGATCTCCTGTATCTGTTCCAATGCCAGCGCATCATTTTCATCTCCATACTGTGGCACGATCACCGCACCGTTTGTGATCAGAAAATTCAGATACGAAGCAATGCAAAGCTCGCCCTGTTCACGCGGAATCGTGCCCGGCATATGATCGATTCGGAAATCATCGCCGATCTGCACCGGTTCTTTCGGACAGCAGACCCGGTGCACCTTCAGTTTCCTTCCTTTGGCGTCCGTCATCCCGCAAAGCTCCCGGTAACATTGCTGTGCCGTCTCATAAAACGGAGAGGACTCATCCTCCGTATAAATACATGCCACCTCGCCCGGGCGCACAAAGCAAGCTACATCGTCCACATGACCATTCGTTTCCTCCGGGTCAATGCCGTCCGAAAGCCACAGCACTTTGTCTGCCCCCAGATAATCACACAGCGTTTCCGCAATCTGCTCCTGCGTCATATGCGGATTGCGTCCTCTGCTCAAAAGACACATTTTCGTTGTGAGTACCGTCCCTTCCCCGTCCACATGAAAGGAGCCTCCCTCCAGCACAAAATCCGGCAGGCGGTAATAGTCTGCACCGATCATCTCACAAACCTTTCCGGCAATCTGATCATCTTTATCCCACGGAAAATAAAGACCATCTACAAAACCTCCCCACGCATTAAACCTCCAGTCACAGCCCCGCAGCAAGCCTTCTTCGTTCACCACAAAAGCAGGCCCCATATCCCGCATCCATGCATCATTGCCGGACATCTCCACCACTTGAATATCGGACGGCAGCTTCTCTCTGGCGTTTTGATACTGATCTCCATTCACACACATTGTCACCGGCACAAATCGACTGATCGCCTTTGCCACCTCTGTATACGCCTCCTGTGCCGGCTTTGCCCCATCCCTCCAGTTGTCCGGTCGCTGTGGCCAAAGCATCCAGACACGTTCCTGCGGTTCGAATTCTGCCGGCATATGAAAACCATCTCTCGCCGGGGTTGAGTTATAAATTGTCTCCGCCATAATATCCCTCCGTTCCATACCGATTTCCTATATACGAAAAGAGGCACATTCCATATCAGAAATGTGCCTCTTCGCATCTATGTTTATGAGTATAACATATCTTATCCAATTACGCCACCACATTTACCGGCGCCCCATCAAGAAAGCTGCGTACATTCTCCGACGCAATATCGATCAGACGTCCTCTCGCCTCTTTCGTCGCCCATGCAATATGCGGTGTGATCACACAATTATCGCAGGAAAGCAACGGATTATCCGGCTGTGCCGGTTCCACAGATACGACGTCCACACCCGCACCGTAAATCTTCCCGCTCTTTAACGCCTGCGCCAGATCCTTCTCCACGATCGTACCGCCACGACTCGTATTGATCAGGATCACGCCATCCTTCATCTGCGCGATCGTCTCCGCACAGATCAGATCCTTTGTCTCCTCATTGAGCGGACACGCAAGAAAGATCACGTCCGACTCCCGCAGAAGCTGTTCTCTCGCCACGTACTCTCCGATGGCTTTCCCTTCCTCCGTCGCATGCGAACCGCAGGTGATGACCCGCATGCCAAATGCCTTCGCCACACGCCCGATCGCCTTGCCGGTCTGACCAAAACCAATGATGCCCGCCGTCTTGTGATCCAACTCCACCAGCGGATAATCCCAGAAACAGAAATCCCGTCCTCTGCTCCATCTGCCACTGTGCACCTCACTGCTGTGGTGCGCCACATGGGAACAGATTTCCAGAAGCAGCGCAAATGCCTGCTGTGCCACTGCCTGTGTGCTGTAGCCCGGCACATTAGTAACCGTAATCCCGCGCTCTGCGGCTGCTTTCATATCTACGACATTGTAGCCGGTCGCAAGCACACCGATATAACGAAGCTTCGGACAAGCTTCCATGATCTCCTTCGTAATGACTGTTTTATTGGTCAACGCAATCTCACAATCCTGCAGACGCTCCACGACATTCTCCGTCTGATTCTTTGTGTACTCATATACGGTCAGATCTCCAAGTATCTTAAGCTTGTCCCAGTTTAAATCACCCGGATTGCTTGTATAGCCATCTAAAATCACAATTTTCATAATAAATCAACCTTCCTTTCTCTCTTCATAGGCACAGGCTACCTTCTTGCCGCAAAACGCAATCCCGAAGAATCCGATCTTCGCGATGCCACGATACTCCATCTCTGTGCTGTACTGCTTGTCCCTGATCTGGCTGACCGCCTTCCCCGCAGTGTCAGAAAGTGCCTGCCCGGAAAGCTTCTTACCTGCCTTAAACTCGATGATATAGCCCATCTGCGTTCTGTCCCGCGGCTCAAGCTGTACATCAAACCGCCCCTCCCCGGACTCCCGGTTCGAGGAAATATAATACCGGTCGGCGAGAATTGCAAGCATCCCAAACACCGTGCCATGGTAGAAATTCTCACTCGCCGTGTCAAAGGTGCTGGCAGACTGCATCAGATAGGTCTGCAGTGTGTCGGTAAAAAGTGCCGTATCGCCGGTCCGCAGTGCCACCTCGAAGTTTCGCAGGATCGATCCGCTGAACAGCTGGTTGTAGCTGTCGAGGATTTCCTTCTGGAACACGCTCTTGATCTCCCGGTTCGGAATCGCAAGCGAACAGATCGGATTGTCATTCCACTCACTGATCACCGAAGTCACGCGCAGATATCCCGCCACCAGCAGGAAGCTGCAGATAATATCCGGATCGCTGTTGACCTCCGGATAAATAATGTCCGTGTCAATGATCGCCTGAATCTCCTTCCCCTGCAGAAGCAGAGACAGATTCTGATACAGCTCCTTCCCGGCTCCACGGATCAGCTCACCGATGATCTCATTGCCGCTCGTCCGTGACCAGAACGCCTTCGGCTTACAGTTATTATTAAAGTAGTTGATCACAGACCACGGATTGTACACCTCTGTCTCGCCAAACACATAGCCGTCATACCACTCACGGATCTGCTCCAGCTTCTCCGGCACCCCGTAATAAGCCGCCATCTGTGCCGCCTCTTGTCCGGTAAACCCGAAATACTCCGCATACTTATCATCAAGGATCGTATTGACAACCAGATTATTCAGTCCGCTAAACAAACTCTCCTTGGCGATCCGAAGGATACCTGTCAGAATACCAAACTCAAGGTTCTCATTATCCTTTAATGCAGAGGATAAGAGATTGCGCATAAAGCCGATCACCTCATCGTAGTAATGATGCAGATGCCCCTGCTGGATCGGCGTGTCATACTCATCAATGATAATGATCGTCTTGCTCTGATAACATGTCGTCAGCATCGCAGAAAGCTTGCCGAGCGCATACTGATAATCCGTGATCTCCGCCTTATCCTCTGTAATGTTCTGAAAGAAGCGCCTGTCGTACTCGTTCAGTGCATCCGACTCCAAAAGCTCTCTGTGACGCACAAACTCCTCGCGCAGCGTAAAGCACAGGCTCTTATACATCGCCTCCCAGCTCGTCTGATGTGCATCCTTAAAGGAAAGAAAGATCACCGGATACTTTCCCTGAAGCTCCCGATACTTCTCTCCACAGGTCCATATCTTCTTGTCCGTGAAATAAACAGAGGTATCCTCTGTGCTACGTTCAAAAAACGTCCGTACCATGTCCATCATCAGCGTCTTGCCGAAACGTCGTGGTCTTGTAAACAAAAAAACCTTGCTGTGGTCATCGATCATCTGACGCAGCAGCAGGGTCTTGTCTACATAATAGCACTCGCTGACCACCTCTTTATAGGAAGTGATCCCCACCGGGCATGGCAGCGGACTGTCGCCGTGCTGCTGTGTGCGCACTGTATATGATGCCTTCTCCCGCAGGAAATCCGGCTTCTTAACATCCGACGGAATCATCCAGAATCTTCCCGCCTTGTATGCTCCCTCCAGAGAGCCGTCCGCACATAACTGATTCACACGTCTCGGGGTAATTCCCCACTGATCCGCCAACTCCTTCGCCCGAATAATATCCTGTCCCATACTCACGCCCCCATTCATCAATGCCGCCATACAATGACCCATATCGCATCATCGCATGACGGCTCTCTTAGAAAGTGTTCCTGTTCTCCACGTTTCCCAAACAATTTCTTTTATTTTCTATATTATAAATTGTTTTCGGGAAATTTACAAGAAATATTTTGGCATTTTCGGGAAATTTCGGGAAATTTCATTTTGTTTCCCTTATCTTCTTTCAAAGGTTACGAAAACTCTTTTTACATCATCTAAGATATTAAACTTTTCCGACAGGCTCGGATAGATATCCGTAGCGGCTTTATAACTCATTACTTCGTGCTTTACAACTACTTTAATACTCTCCGATTTCTCAGTAGAATCTTCTTTGTAGTTAACCTTGCAGGTAATCTGCGGATCATTCATGATCTTGTTCTTCGTCTCCGCCACAACTGCCATCTCCTTCTCACCCGTATTTATCTCCTCGGTCCAGAGATTGTCATATAATTCATCGGACACCTTCTTCGTGTCACAGATTTCTACAGAGACACCCTTACGGTTCTGGTCCTTTGCTGAAACAGTGTAGGATTTATAATACTTTTCCGTCATACCGGGCTGATTTCCAGTCGTATTGAAGTTCTCAATAAATCTGTCCGATGGCTTATATTCTTCTCCATCGATCACATAAGACATTTTCTTCGGTGTGACAATGCGGAAAAATCCTTTATCAACCGAATAAGTGATCGTGTCCATGTTCTTTCCTTCACAGACTAACGGCGTTTCCACAGCATAACTGACAACCTTGTCCTTATCATTACCGGCCCAGGATTCTCCCTGACAGTCGGACGGATATACAATAAGCTGCTTCTCCCCCTGTTTCAGTTCCTTCGTCTCGGCAGCCTTTACCTTTACCACAAAGCCACTCCCCGTATTCTGTGCTTCCTTTGTCGTCGCAGGTGTGTCCGTTTTATGGGACATGTTATCAAATATCCTGTCCGGCAGATTTCCGAAGCCGATCCCTGCCACAAGTGCCGCACACGCTACCAGTGCAACCGCAGGCTTAAAATAATTTTTCTTTTTCATCATAGGTCTTCCCTCCATTTCATAATTGACTTTTATTTCTTCATCACTTACGGTTGGAGTAAGGGCATGTTGTAAAATCTGATCTAATTCCTTATCCTTCATATTTAACAACCTCCAATTTTGTTTTCAGAATGTCCTTCGCCTTGCGCATCCTGCTTTTCACTGTGTTTTCCGGAATCTGCAGACAGTCCGCGATCTCCCGTATCTTAAGCCCTGCAGAATAATACAGGTAGATGACGGTACGGTATTTATCCGGCAATGCCTGCACCTGTCTCTGTACAAGCTCCGTCATCTCCTTCTGTAAAAATGTTTCCTCCGGGTTATCCGCCGGACGTCCTGCCATCCGGTCCCCAGCGTCCTCCATATGCTTTTCGTAGCTTTCAAACGCTGCAATCCTGCGTCTCCAGGCAAATTTCCTTCTCTTGTTTTTCCACATAAGGATGGAAACAGAAAGTGCGTAGCTTTTCAGAGAATCATTCTTATTCAATTGGTCCGCCTGCTCCCACAGCTTTAGCATTGTGTCCTGATAAAGATCGTCTCCCTCTGCTGTTCCCCCTGTGTTCATTCTGCAGAATCGGAGAATGTCCTTTCCATTCTCGGACACAAACCGGTCAAATTCCTGTTTTGTCACTTATCTATTCCTTTCCTCTCACCTTGACGTCTCGGTTAGAACCCTTACACTCTCATATTGTAATAATTCCCGGAAAAGTTCTCGAATTTTAAATTTTTTGAAATAAGTTTTTCTGAAATAAAAGATGACCCATTGTTTCTGAGTCTTCCCATACCTCAAATTAATGTATGCCCATAATATTTCCTATGTCCGGTTATTTAGAAATCATATTTTGCCTGCTAATATATTATAAATCCGTGAGCTATGTCTAAAAAATTGTCTTGTCACTTACGGATTTCGAAAAATCTGATTGCTTTGCTGCTTTGATTTTCGATAAACGCATCCTGCCGTACTCGCCCCAAGGTGGGAATCAGATGTTTCGAAAGGCACTTGCACCCGCCGGTACTTACGCCCCGGTTCTTCAAATGATATAGATAACCCATTGAACATCCGGGGCGTTATGTACCGCTGCGTGGTGCAGTGGTAGCGGGAGCGTGCCGTCCGAAATAGCTGAGCCCACCTATGGGGCTCAGTCGTGCGGATGC
>NZ_DBLXSO010000057.1:0-18329 GCF_057878315.1 Jutongia sp.
CCTATCAGTCTGTGCACGTCAACTATTGAAACCGCCGTGTACCGAACGGTACGCACGGTGGTGTGAGAGGACGGCGGTTAGTCACCGCCTCCTACTCGATTTAAAAGTGCTCATAACATAGTGGAAATCAAAGGCACAACGCTGTTTTACTTTTGATTTCCGCTAAATAATATCATCTGTTTAGAAACCGGAGGAATGCGGCGATAATGAGAAAGAGAAATCTGTTCCGCTGCCCAGGATGCTGGTTGCATGGATATACTCATGATGTGCCTCAACGATCTCGCGTGTGATTGCAAGACCGAGTCCGGAACCTGTTTTATCCTTGCCGCGGGAAACATCTGTTTTGTAAAAACGATCCCAGATATGTGGCAGGCTTTCTTCCGGGATACCAATGCCGTGATCGCTGACTGTGACGAAGATCTTGCCCTTCTGTTCGGCTGTCTGGATTTCGATGGAGGAGTCTGTTGAACTGAATTTGACAGCGTTGTCGATCAGATTGTGAACCACCTGCGAAATTTTATCGCGGTCGGCATCCACGAAGAAGGACGGGGAACCAAACATCAGGTGGATCGAAATCTTTTTCTCGGTACACCGCTTCTCAAAGCTGGAGGCTGCATTGCGGATCACTTCATTGATATCAAAAGCTGTATAGTTTAGTAAAATCCCGTTATTTTCGTACTTGTTCAGCTCCAGAAGCTGTTCGGTGAGCTTCGTGAGGCGGTTTGTTTCCATCAGAATGATCTTCAGATATTTCTCCTGGATCTCGTGCGGAATCGTACCATCTAGCATTGCTCCGATGTATCCCTTGATATTTGTGAGCGGAGAACGAAAATCATGGGATACATTTGCGACAAAATCTTTCTGATAGGAGTTGGCGTTCTGACTGAAGGTGGCAAGATCCTCGATGGATTTGATCAGCTTGGAATATTCCTGGAAAGGAAGATGTATCATGCTGCGGTCGAAATGACCGGTACAATATTCCCGGATCGTCTGTGAAAGCTGGCGGATCGGATGAAGCGTCAGACAGTATAGCTGTACCATGATGAGTATCAGAAACAGGAAAAACAGGACAAAACAGACATCCAGTTTCCGGACAAGCAGATGTGCGTTAGAACGAAGATCTGCTAAGGAAGTCATAATGACCAGATATCCGTTCAGATCGGAATTCTCGGAAAGCGGATAGATGACAGATAAAATCTCTGACGGAAGGGAGTCGCTTTTGAGGTGGCCGATATAGGTGTCGTTGTCCAGAAAGGTCGGGTTCAGGTCATTGAAGTTTTGCCCCTCCAGACTCTGGGTGTCGGCGGAATCAATAGAGATCCGACCGGTTGTATCAACAAGAAAATAACGTGCATGACTCATGACCTGCAAAGAGGTCATACGTTCTCTGAGAGCGTCCTCTGTGTAGTCATCAAATTCATTGATCGACTTCACATTGAAAAAGTAACGACCGGAGAGCGCACTTGCCTCTTCGTAAAGAGCTGCCTTGCGGTCAGATATCAGACTTTGCGAGATCTGATGCACACCAAGAAAATGGATCAGGATGAACATCACTGTCGCAAGGATCAGAAATGTTGTTACATAAATGGTTCGAATTGATATTTTCATGGGAACTCTCCATTACCGGTGCATGCTATGTGTGGTATTCAAACTTATAACCGACACCCCAGACGGTAGCAATGTTCCATGCGGCCGGCTGGGAAAACTTTTCACGCAATCGCTTGATGTGGACATCGACGGTACGGGTGTCACCGATATAATCATAGCTCCAGATATTATCTAAAAGCTGTTCTCTGGTGAAAACCTGATTCGGATGTGATGCCAGGAAATAGAACAGTTCTAATTCCTTTGGGGGCATTTCCACACGTTGTTTAAAATAGTACACCGAGTAATCGGTGAGATTGATGATAAGATTTGGATAGGTGACGCACTCCTTCGGAATCGCTTCTGTTTCCGAGGTAGAGTTTTCGTGTACATAACGGCGCAGAACCGCTTTGATACGTGCGACGAGCTCTTTTGTGTCAAATGGTTTCATGACATAGTCATCCGCACCTAATTCCAGACCAAGAACCTTGTCAAAGGTTTCTCCTTTGGCGGACAGCATGATCACAGGGAGATTCGATGTTTTGCGAAGCTCCCGGAGTACATCGTAGCCGCTCATTCCCGGAAGCATGATGTCCAGTACAACCAGATCAGGCTGGTAGTTCTGAATAGCGGCAAGTGCCTCCTCGCCATCATTGGCAATCTGTGTATCGAAACATTCCTTGATCAGGTATAAGCTGACAAGCTCTGCAATATTGTTATCGTCATCTACGATTAGGATTTTCTGTTTATCTGCCATATTATCTCGCATTCCTTTCTCCGTTTCCTGTGCTTAAAATATTTATATGCATTGATGTTAGGGCAAAAGGTATTTGACCCTGGCATCATTTATTTGAAACAAACGATAGTAACGCCCATGTCTCCTTCTCCAAATTCACCAAGACGGTAGGACTTTACATATTTGAGTTTTGCAAGCTGCTGGTGCACTGCCTTGCGCAGTGCTCCCGTGCCTCGTCCGTGGATCACAGTGACCTGTGACATATGAGCCAGATAGGCATCGTCCAGGTATTTATTTAAAACCGGCATCGCCTCGTCAACGGTCATACCGATCAGATTCACCTCCTGATGGATGGAAGCGGCCTTATCGATACGGATTCTTCCGCTACCGTTTTGGCGTTTCTCGGTCTGCTTTGGCTTCTCATCCGGGAGCAGTTCCAGATCCTTAATGTTGACCTGTGTACGGAGCAGACCTGCCTGGACAAAGAGATCTCCCTTCTCATTTGGAAGTGTGCTGACGGTTCCGTTGGCGTTTAAGGTCAGGATATGCACGTTGGAGCCGATCATCAGATCTGCAGCCTTGAGTGCTTTCTTTTTGCGCTTCTGCTGCGGTTTGCTGCCGGACAGATCCTGGTGCTTATTCATGCGGCTGCGCAGATTGGCACGTTCCCGTTCCATTTCCTGAATGTGACGGTCACTTTTCGCCCATTTGGTGTATTTGCGGATCGTATCATCTGCTACGGTTTTGGCTTCGGCAAGGATCTTACCGGCCTCCTGATTGGCATTCTGCAGGATCTTTTCTTTGGATTGTTCGATCTTTTCGGTCTTCTCACGCAGCTCCTTCTTGAGACGGGATATTTCCTTTCGGCTTTCCGTGATTGCTTTCTGCTCCTTCTCGAGCTTGATGCGGGAAGCCTCCAGATCACTCAGCACATCTTCAAAGTTCTGGGCGTCGGAGGAGACGCGCTCTCTGGCGTCCTCTATGATATCCTGACTCAGACCGAGCTTGCCGGATATGGCAAAAGCATTACTCTTGCCGGGGATGCCGATCAGAAGACGGTAGGTAGGCTGAAGGGTTGCAACGTCAAATTCACAGCAGGCGTTCTGTACATCCGGTGTCTGCAGTGCATAAAGCTTTAATTCACTGTAGTGGGTTGTTGCCATGACAAGGCAGCCGCGCTTGTGCAGATTGGAAAGAATCGCCGTAGCGAGTGCGGCACCCTCTGTAGGATCCGTTCCGGCACCAAGCTCATCGAAAAGGACGAGGCTGTCGGCATCTGCCCTCTCAAGGATGGATACGGTGTTGACCATGTGAGAGGAGAAAGTACTGAGACTCTGCTCAATACTCTGCTCATCACCGATATCAGCGTAAATCTCATCGAATATCTTCAGACAGGAATTGTCAAATGCCGGAATATGAAGTCCGGCCTGTCCCATCAGACAGAACAGACCGACTGTCTTGAGTGATACGGTCTTACCACCGGTGTTGGGACCGGTTACGACCAGGAGTGAAAAATCCCTGCCTATGTGAATATCGATCGGAACAACCTTCTTGGGATCAATCAACGGATGACGTCCCTTTTTGATCTCGATATAACCTTCTGTCGGGAATATCGGGCGCGTCCCGCGCATATGCTTGGACAGCATGGCGCGTGCAAAAATAAAATCCAGTTCACACAGAACACGGTAATTCTGTGCGAGGAAGAAAGATTGCTCCGCAGCAAGATTGCTTAAATCTGCCAGGATCTTGTCGATCTCTTCCTGTTCCTTCAGTTCTAACTGGCGAATATCATTGTTCAGCTTTACGATCGCGGCCGGCTCAATGAAAAGAGTAGAACCGGTTGCAGACTGGTCATGAAGCATGCCGCGGAAGGAAGAACGGTACTCCGCCTTGACCGGCAGACAGTAGCGTCCGTTTCGCATCGTAATGATGGAGTCCTGAAGCATGCTGCGGGCAGAGCCGTTGACAATACTGCTTAGCTGTTCGTGAATGCGGTCGTTGGTCAGCTTGAGCTGACGGCGTATCTGTGCAAGTCCCGTGGAAGCATCGTCGGCAATGTTGTCTTCGTCCGGAATGCATCGTCGGATCTCCTGCATCAGTAGCGACAGCGGTTCGATCAGACGGTAGCGCTCATCCAGAGAATCGCCGGTTGAATCATCCTCACGAAGGGACTGGCGGAAATAATTCTTGACAGAGCCTGCGGCGGATAAAAGCTTTGCAATGTCCAATAGCTCATGACTTCCTAAGGAAGATCCGATTTCCAGCCGCTTGAGTGCGGGACGGATATCTTCAATACCATAGAAGGAAAGTTCGCCCTTGGTCAGGATGTGAGTCAGGGCATCGGACGTCTCGCGCTGCGCGGTCTCGATCCAGCGGCTGTCGGTCTGCGGTTTTAACGTGCGGCAGGCTTCACGACCGGAAGGTGAAGCCGCATAGGTGACTAATTTCTCAATGATTTTATTATATTCTAATGTCTGTAATACTTTCTCGTTCATTACAATTGTCCTCATTTCAATACAATTAATATCATCATACACCAGACAGCTAAGATACTGCAACATAAAATTAAAATATCCTATTTACGGCTTATTCATAAACTATTCATATGTATGTGATAACATTTATATAAGTAGGTTGTTATGTCGATCAGATGGAGAGTTAATAAATTATGTCAAGAAAAGAAAAGGATACGAATGATCAGGAGTATTGCTTTTTACAGGAGGCAGTGCAGGAGCCTCATAAGAGAAAGCCGGCTGGCATTATAAAGAGGGCGGTGTATGTGATTGTTCTCGCTGTGGTTTTTGGCGGCACGGCATCTGTGACGTTCTGGAAGGTTCAGGATGTTCTGGAGAAGCGGGATGCCAGAATATATCGGGAAAGTCTTTTGAATGATGCAAAGGAGACATCAGCCGGTACAAAGCAGACACCACGACCGTCAACGGAATCGGATATGCTTGCTGCCTATGAGAACTATTGGGACAGGATCAAGAACATCGGAGAGCAGTGCAACAAGGCGATCGTGACGGTGGATAAGCTCCACACCGAAAGCTGGTATCAGAGAAGCGATAAGGAGGATGTGCTTCAGAGCGGACTGATCTTTAAGCGGAGAGGTTCTTCACTTTATGTTCTGACACAGGTATCCTCGCTTGTGGAGAAGGGGAGTCTTGAGGTATCCTTCGCCAATGGGAAGAGTGCGGCAGCTACGCTTGTGGCAACCGATGATAATCTCGGAATTGCAGTACTTCGCATGGATGTGAATGATATTTCCAAAAGCACAATGAATCAGATTTATGTGATCGATTTTACGCAGGATGCATCTGATACGGCACTGGAGTTAAATGACCGTGTCCTTCTGTTTGGGTGTCCGAATGGGATCATGAAGTCTGTGATGCCGGGCAATGTGGTCAACACGGATATGACCGTGCAGGCGGTGGATGACTGCCTGACCGTGTATGTGACGGATATTGCATATACCGAGGGAGGCGATGGTTTTGTTTCTGATATCGAAGGTCGTATGGTCGGTATGATCACAGATGCTTATCAACGTACGACAGGAGATACAAACTGGGCATTTATTTCGGCAGAAGATATTGCGGTTGCAGCGGAGGCGATCGTGGAGGAGAAGACACCGGTTACCTTTGGCATTCGGGGCAAGGATATGGAGAACGGAAAGGGAATTTATGTGACGGAGGTTCTGCTGAAGTCCCCGGCGTATCACGGTGGTGTCCGTGTGGCAGACGTGATCGATTCGATTGATGGCAATAAGATCCGCAGTATGAAGGACCTGAGTCTTTGTTTTTCAACGCATGAAAGAGGAGATCGGATCACTGTGGGATTGTGCAGAAGCTGTTCCGGCAAGCAGAAAAAGAAAAGCGTTAAGGTTGAACTGAAATAGACAATTAACATAATAAGCGGGAAACCGGTGTTTTTCCCGTTTTGTTATGTTATGAGCAATTACCCATATATTAAAATAAAGGCGGACATACCCCTGTGAGGATATGTCCGCTTCGTGCGTTTTGTAAGAGATTCCTATGGAACCGCTTGTCAGTGGGTAACATGGTCATCCTTGATGATCTGCGCCAGCTTGGAGCGAAATGCCTTCTCATTGAAATTCTGCTCATGGTAGGCAAAACGATTATAGTCGAAATGTGCTTCGCGGATCATCTGACTTGTGTAAACAGTTGTTTCTTTTCCAGATGAAACCGGCCAGAAGATAAGGATTCCTCCGTGGTTAACCTCGTTATCCTTCCTGCCGTTGACGATAAGCTGTCTTGCGATATTCTGATCAAGCATATAAACATGGGAATACAGACCGATCACCTTGGCAAGACGTGTGCCGTTGATCGGGAAGGTATTCATATCGTAGCCTTCGCGGTATTCGTTGGAGTTGTCTGTCTCTAAAGCCTGATGCTGTGTGATCACGACGACAGGCAGACGTCTTTCCGGATCATGCAGGAGGTGCCTTAAAGCGATAAAGCCCTCATCGGTATTGACAAAGCGTCCCTGCGTTCCGAGGCGTTCCAGATCCACCAGACCGATCTTAGAGGAAAGCTCTGACAGATAGGACGGCTTGCTGAAACTTTCGCGGTGAAGTGCGGTAGTCGGTGTGTGCAGCCTGGTGTGATGATGAAACATCAGCGATGATCCGTGATCCGGTGATGTAACGGATGCCGTGATATGCCACAGCGTACCGGGCATCTGATCGTCGATATAGGAAAACTCAGCGGTAAACAGGAAATCGTCCGGCTGCCAGAAGCACTGAAAATCATAGCCCGGAAGGTGCATGGAAAGTGTTTCAAGCTCTGCCGGAAGCTCCGGAAATACATGGCTCAGCTTATAGCGGATCCAGCGGTAAATGATGTGCGATGCATTGTGAAACTCGGTTCTGACATCCCTGACCGGTTTATGTAAAAGCGGAATATCCAGATGAAACAGTGTGTTGGAGTCAAGCGGACTTAACGCTTTGCGTGCCGGTGCCGGTGTCTTTACGGCGAGCGGATCATGCTCTTTATAATAAGCAGAGATGCGTTCATCGTGCACAGTGCTTTCATTCAGAAGACGGACGATAAGGTCAAATGTGATCTTTGGAATGTAATCCTGTTTTAACAGCTCACGCACCAGTGTGATCTTCTCACATTTGAAAAACTGCTTGGCGAGACGGCGGTTCTCGTCAAAAAGAGCGGTGATCGCCGGCGCGAGCGGTTCCTTGTCCTCCATGCGCAGACGGAAATGGCTTTTGAGCATCAGATCCCAGTTGCCGTTCTGGTAATGATTGTAGGAAAGATGCTCGAAAAGCTGCACCAAAGACCAGTCGGAAAGCTCCAGATTGGCAAGAATACAGTGCAGGATCCGGGAAAGATCCTCACTGTTCTCCCAGAACTTGTCGTCCGGCAGCAGACTCTTGTAGCGCATGTCGTGCTCAATTTCATGCCAGCCCTCGAAAAATACGGTACGGAACTGGATCTCGAAGGTGGTATCGATCGGAAGCTGCCAAAGCTCGCTGGTATACAGCTTAAAATGCTCGGATGGAAGCTTGAATACACCGTTTATTTTGGTGGCGCGGAACTCTGCCGCATTAAAATCATTTCTGGACCAGGTGCCGGTGCGCAGAAAGGTGTTCTCCATGATCTCTCTGCCGATGCTTAAGTCGTCGGAATAATAAAGTACAATACGAAGACCGATCAGATCCTGTACCTTCTTGGGATTCTGCCTGGTGCCGTATTTGCCGTTAAACAGCTTTTTGCTGATGGAATTTTTGGTTTTGACGCGGGAGAAGATCCGGTAATATAATCCGCAGGAATCCAGAATGCCCCGAATATCCTTCTCGAGCTGGGCATTTAATTCTTCAAGGCGGTCGAAATCAATCTGCTCTTCGACCTGCTGGCGGATATCATCTATTGTCATATTGGAAATATCCATAAGTACCCCTCTTTTCTACATGTAACTGTTCCCCACAATGCTTCTCTGATTTTAAAGATAACATATGACGAAGCTTTTGTATATATTGTTTTTTCGCCATATTCTGCTATAATGATGCTAAAATAAGGAAGAACAGGAGATATTTCATGAAGGATATAGAATTTGACGTGGAACTGACAGCGAAGGATCTGTACCGGTTCTCTATGCGCCATACTTATTCAGGGGTGTCCGGTATTTTTGGCGTGGTGATCAGCCTTGCATGCTGGATCATTCTGGCAGTTCGTTTCGGGGCACTGGATACGACGGCGAAGCTTGCGTTATTTATTATAGGCTGTCTTTTCACGATCGTGCAGCCGGTGATGCTTTACGGAAAGTCTGCCGCACAGGCGAAACAGAATAAAGATATCAATGCATCGCTTCATTACACTCTGTCAGAGGAACAGATCACGGTTTCCCAGGGAGAGCAGGAGGCATGCGTGAAATGGTATGATGTCCGCAAGTGTATTTATACGGCAAAGGCGCTGTATCTTTATATGTCTCCGGTCAGAGCATTTATCTTTCCGGCAGACCAGTGCGGAGACAGCTTCGAACAGATCCGCGCCTGTGTTGAGGAGAGGCTGGGGTATTATAAAGATTATGATCCGTCACAGGAAGCGGAGACAAAGCAGGAGGATCCGAAATGACAGAGGTAATAGAAAGCCGGAGCGAGAAGGATACATTTGCGCTGGGGCAGAAGCTTGGTGGTGACTGCCGTCCGGGAGATATCGTATTATTAAACGGTGATCTTGGTGTTGGAAAGACCGTTTTTACCAAGGGCTTTGGCAAGGGGCTTGGCATTGAGGAGCCGATCAGCAGCCCGACATTTACGATCATGCAGATTTATGAGAGTGGCAGACTGCCGTTGTATCATTTTGATGTATACCGGATTGCAGATCCGGAGGAGATGGATGAGATCGGTTATGAGGATTATTTCTTTGGAGAGGGTGTGTGTCTGATCGAATGGGCATCACTGATCAAAGAACTGATCCCGGAGCATGTTATTTGCGTGACCATTGAAAAGGAGCTTGATAAGGGCTTTGACTACAGGACGATTACCATTGACAGAAACTGATATATTATTTGGTCGAAGTCTGCACGGATAAGGGCTGACATGTGGGGAAAGCAGGACCGGCAGAGATGACAGATTGCGGATTTGTGCCTGTGCGCACTTGACACAAACCCGTTGTGTGCAAAGAATGTGTGCAGAAATGAGGATTAAGATGAAGATATTAGGAGTTGACAGTTCAGGCTTAGCTGCTTCCGCCGCTGTGTTATCCGGCGATACCGTAGTGGCGGAATTTACCGTCAATAATAAAAAGACACATTCACAGACGCTTCTTCCTATGATAAAGGAAGTTGTTGATTTTTCGGGGATCCCTCTTGAGGAGCTTGATGCGATCGCTGTGGCAGCAGGTCCGGGTTCCTTTACGGGACTTCGTATCGGCTCATCCACGGTGAAGGGACTGGGACTGGTGCTTGATAAACCGATTATTCCGGTGCCGACGCTGGAGGGATTGGCATACCAGCTTGCCGAGAGTGACGGCTTTATCTGTCCGATCATGGATGCACGCCGCAATCAGGTGTATACCGGTGTCTATGAGATGCGTGAGGGACAGATGGTGGAGGTCATGGATCAGTGTGCGATGGATATCCATGATCTGTTAAAGGAGCTTTCGCAGTACCCGGTCAAGGTTCATTTCCTCGGGGATGGTGTTCCTGTTTATGAGGAGATTATCCGCGAAGAGATTGTCAATGAATACAGCTTTGCACCGGCACATATGTCGAGACAGAGAGCGGCAGCAGTTGCAGCACTTGGAGCCCTTTATTATCATCAAGGAAGAGTGGAGACAGCCGCAGAGCATCGTCCCGTTTACCTGCGCAAATCACAGGCGGAGCGGGAGAGAGAAGAGAGATTACATGCAGCAGATTAAAACAATGGAACCGGCACAGGTGGGTGAGGTCTGCCGGATCGGAAGGCAGAATTTTACGCATCCGTGGAGCGAGCAGGATTATATGGAGCATCTTAAGGATGATGAACGGATCTATCTTGTGGCAGAATGTGAGGGGGATGTGGCAGGAAGCTGTGTTTTCTTTTGCTCCTTTGAAACGGCAGATCTGTGTAATGTCACAGTCGATGAGAGATGCCGACGCAGAGGACTTGCAGAGGCATTACTTCGGGAAGCCTTTGAACGCTGTCTGGACAAGGGCGTTGAGCAGGTGCTTTTGGAGGTGCGGGAGAGTAACGTGGCTGCCATCGGTCTTTATGAAAAGCTTGGCTTTGCAGTGATCTCAAGGCGTCGCGGCTATTACAGAGATCCACAGGAGGATGCACTGATCATGCAGAAGCATTTGTAACGGTTCTTTCCTGTGTTTTCCACTATACAGATCCTGTCGACCGCGATATACTTGCTTTAGAACAAAAGACAGGAGATGGATCAGATGGCAGAGAAAAACTTATGCTGCAATAGATGCGGCCGCATTTTAAAATCGGAAAACGGAATATTGAGAGAAGACGTCTTTGAAGGAAAGAAGCAATGGGGATATTTTTCGAAAAGAGATGGACAGATCCATTCTTTCCTGTTATGCGAGGACTGTTACGATGCCATGGTGAAGAAATTTGTTATTCCGCCGGAGGTGACAGAAGCAACGGAATTGTGATACAATAGTCCACGGATTCGTTCAGAGACGGGAAGAGGTGGATTATGTTAGATGTATGTTTGTTAGGAACCAGCGGAATGATGCCGCTGCCGGGCAGATGGCTTACCGCCATGATGACCAGACTTGAGGGAAGCAGTCTTCTGGTGGATTGTGGTGAAGGAACGCAGATCGCGATCCGTGAGAAGGGATGGAGTGTCAATCCGATCGACACGATCTGTTTCACGCATTATCACGGAGATCATATCAGCGGACTGCCGGGACTTTTGCTTTCAATGGGCAATTCAGACCGAACCCGTCCGGTGACGATGATCGGTCCGAAGGGACTGGAAAAGACCGTGAATGCACTTCGTGTGATCGCTCCGGGACTTCCGTTTGATGTTCGTTTTATAGAATTGAGCGAGAAGGAGCAGGAGCTTCATGTCAATGGATATCATATCAAAGCCTTCCGGGTCAATCACAATGTGCCCTGCTATGGATATACGATCACAGTGCCGAGAGGCGGAAAGTTCCATCCGGAGCTTGCAAAGGCAAATGAGGTTCCGCTGAAGCTGTGGAGCAGACTTCAGAAGGGGGAAACTATCGAGCAGGATGGCAGGATATTTACGCCGGACATGGTGATCGGGCCTGCCAGACGAGGCATTAAGCTTACCTATTGTACAGATACAAGACCGATGGACATTATTGCAGACAATGCCGCCGGCTCCGATCTGTTTATCTGTGAGGGAATGTACGGAGATCGTGACAAGCAGAAAAAGGCAGCCGAGTTTAAGCATATGACGATGTATGAGGCGGCAAGGCTTGGGCGGAAAGCAGAAGTAAAAGAAATGTGGCTGACACATTACAGTCCGTCCATGCTGCATCCGGAGGACTACATGAAGGAAGTTCGGAAGATTTTCCCGCACGCGCATGCAGGAAGAGACCGGTGGAGTAAGACACTCGACTTTGTGGATGAGGAAGGAGAGGATTGAAATGGACAAAATGACCAAAAAGATCTTGATCGTATTTGTGGTTCTTGTGGCAGCGGCAGTTCTGATATTTGCCGGGGTTCGTATTTATCAGCAGAAGGAAGCCGAAGAAAAAGGACAGTCCGCACTTCCAAAGACAGAAGTCGGCAAGCTGCTTGCCAAGGATCTGGAACTGGAATATCCGGGAACACCGACTGAGGTGGTAAAGCTGTTCTGGCGCCTGAATAAATGCATGTACAATACCAATATGAAGGAAAAGGACCGCAAAGCGTTATATGAGCAGCAGCGTACCTTGTACGATGAGGAGCTTTTGCAGCAGAAGGGCAATTCTGAAAAGGATATGTACGAAGCACTTAAGAAGGACATCCAGAAGTTTGATGACAATAAAAATTTCATCTCTTCCTATATTGTAGAAGAGGATGAACAGGTGGAGTATGCGCAGGTGGACGGCAAAGATGAAGCAACGTTGATCGCATCAGTGCTGCAGACCTCCAAGAAGTCCAAAACAACAGAGTCATATGCAAAATACATCTGCCGCAAGGACAGCGAGGGACACTGGAAGATCCTTGGCTGGCAACAGATCACGGCAAAAGAAGCAGACGGACATTAAATAATACATAGGAAAAGACCTGATATGCCATTATATTCTGCAAAAGAAGCATTGGTCCGGCATAGAGGGTCGTGCGGAAATGAGGATCAACATGGAAAAAGATATATTGATACTGGGAATTGAAAGCTCCTGCGATGAGACGGCAGCCTCCGTTGTGAAGAACGGGCGCAGTGTGCTGTCCAATGTGATCTCATCACAGATAGACATACATACATTATATGGAGGAGTTGTGCCGGAGATCGCATCCAGAAAGCACGTCGAGAGGATCAATCAGGTGATCGGGCAGGCACTTGCCGATGCGGATGTGACACTGGAGGAGATTGATGCGGTCAGTGTGACGTATGGACCCGGACTGGTTGGAGCACTTCTGGTTGGTGTTGGTGAAGCAAAGGCGATCGCTTATGCGGCAGGCAAGCCGTTAGTCGGCGTTCATCATATTGAGGGACATATCGCCGCCAACTATCTGGAGCATCCGGATCTGGAGCCACCGTTTCTTTGTCTGGTGGTATCCGGTGGACACACGCATCTTGTGCGCGTGCTGGAGTATGGCAAGTTTGAGATTATTGGTTATACGCATGACGATGCAGCGGGAGAGGCGTTTGATAAGGTTGCAAGAGCAATCGGACTCGGTTATCCGGGAGGTCCTAAGATCGATAAGCTTGCAAAGGAAGGTAATCCACACGCGATCGAGTTTCCGCGCGCTAAGATCGAAGGCTGCGAATATGATTTCAGCTTCTCCGGTGTAAAGTCAGCGGTTCTTAATTATCTGAATGGCTGTGAGATGAAGGGAATCGAGGTCAATCGTGCCGACGTGGCAGCCTCCTTCCAGCAGGCAGTGGTGGATGTGTTAGTCGGAAAAGCCGTCAGCGCCGCAGGGAAGCTTGGCGAAAAGAGGATCGCGGTTGCAGGCGGTGTGGCGTCAAACTCTGCACTGCGTGCGGCAATGAAGCAGGCATGTGATGAGGCGGGGATCGCCCTTTGCTATCCGTCTCCGATCTTTTGTACCGACAATGCGGCGATGATCGCATCACAGGGGTACTATGAGTATATGGCGGGCACGCGTCACGATCTTGACCTGAATGCAATTCCGAATCTCAAGATCGGTCAAAGATGAAAAAATATCAATTAAAAAAGTTTATAGAAAAATAATTTCATTATCGGCAAATTTGTGTTATACTATCTCCGAGGGATATCTCTGACCATTTTTGATGGAAGAGAAACCCGTATTGATCAATAATTATGAACAGAACGGACGAGATAAGGAGAGAAAAATGTTTGCAGATGAGAATGTGATTAGAATCAAACATGATGTACTTTATGAGGTGGCAAAGCTTGCCTTTGAGGGAACTCTTGAGGAGGAGAGAGACCACCTGCCGCGTAAAATGATACCTGGCCCGACACCACAGTTTCGATGCTGTGTTTACAAAGAGCGCGAGATTATCCGTCAGCGTATTCGTCTGGCAGAGGGAAAGGCACCGGGCCCGGAGGACAATGGCAATGTCGTTCAGGTTATTTCATCCGCCTGTGAGGACTGCCCGATCTCCAGTTATGTTGTAACAGATAACTGCCAGAACTGTCTTGGAAAGGCGTGTGTGAATGCTTGTAAGTTCGGTGCGATCTCACCGGGAGAGAAGCGCTCTCATATTGATGCTAATAAATGTAAAGAGTGTGGAATGTGTGCAAAGGCATGTCCTTACAATGCAATCGCTCATCTGAAGCGTCCATGTAAGTTTGCATGTCCTGTTGATGCAATTACATACAATGATCTTGGAATCTCAGTTATTGATGAGAGCAAGTGTATCCGCTGCGGTCACTGTATCCACAAGTGCCCGTTTGGTGCGATCGGATCCAAGACCTTTATCCTGGATGTGATCGGTGCACTGAAGGCAGGCAAGAAGGTATACGGTATGGTAGCGCCTGCGACAGAGGGACAGTTTGGACCTGACATTACGATGGAGAGCTGGAAGATCGCTCTTCAGAAAGTTGGCTTTGCAGATATGATCGAGGTAGGACTCGGTGGAGATATGACAACGCAGAGTGAGGCAGAGGAATGGCTCGAGGCATACCATGCCGGTGAGAAGAAGACAACGTCATGCTGTCCTGCATTCGTTAATATGATCCGTAAGCATTATCCGGAGCAGGCAGATTTGATCTCTACGACAGTATCTCCGATGTGTATGATCTCACGTATGCTTAAGGCGAAAGAGCCGGATTGTTATACCGTATTTATCGGACCATGTATCGGTAAGAAGTCTGAGGTCGTTGACCAGAAGATTGAGGGGAATGCAGATGCTGTCCTGACCTACAGTGAGATCCGTGCGATCATGAAGGCAAAGGACATCGAGCTTGAGCCGGCTCCAAATGAATATCAGGAGTCAAGTACCTTTGGTAAGCGATATGGTAATGCCGGTGGAGTTACCGCATCCGTTCTTGAGTATATGAAGGAGACGGATCAGGAGGTAGATGCAAAGGTATTCAAGGCAAACGGTGCAATGGAATGTAAGAAGGCAATGCTGCTTCTCAAGGCAGGCAGACTTCCGGAAGACTTCGTCGAGGGTATGATCTGTGAGGGCGGCTGTGTCGGCGGACCAAGCGGATATGCAGATCCGATGAAGACGAAGAAGGTTCGTGATAAGCTCATCGACGAGGCCGATGACAGAAGCATCACTGACAACCTTAAGAACTATGATCTGGGTGCATTTGAACAGCATCGCTAAACAGAATCTGTAATCATCAGGAGATCATCCTTAATGGATGGTCTCCTTTTTTCTTTTGTCAGGATGATTACTAAGGCTTCCCACACCAGCTTTTGGTATACGCCCATACTATTTCTTATGTCCAAATGTCAAATAGTAATTTTGCCTCGGAAAACAAATTGATCCGTGAGCTGTGACGAAAAAATTGACGCAGATCAGTAGGATTTCTGAAAAGTCTTTGATTTGCAATGCTTTGATAAATACGCATCCGCACGACTGAGCCCCGTAGGTGGGGTCAGCTATTTCGGGCGGCACGCTCCCGCTACCACTGCACCACGCAGCGGTACATAACGCCACGAGTGCTAAGTGGGCTAAGTGGATTAAGAGGGGAGTTTTGAAACTTGGGGCGTAAGTACCGGCGGGTGCAAGTGCCTCTCGAAACATCTGAATCCCACCTCGGGGCGAGTACGGAAGGATGCGTTTATCAAAAATCAAAGTAGCAAAGCAATTAGACTTTTTGAAATCCGTTAGCGACAAGACAATTTTTTCGTCACAGCTCACGGATTATTCAATCCTTTGGCAGGCAAAATCCATTTACCGATAATTGGACATAAGAAATAGTATGGGCGTGGGAAGCCTTATGTGATAATATTTTGATAAATGTAAAAAAAGGTGTTGACATTTTGAAGGAGAGTGCATAGAATATAAATGAACATATGAATGATTGTTCAAATGATTAAAATATAAAGCGAATTTATAGAATTTGAAAGGATGGAAATAATCATGAAAAAGACTTACAAGATTGATGTTGACTGTGCAAACTGTGCAAACAAGATGGAGGAGGCTGCAAAGGCAACGGAGGGAGTTAAGGATGCCGTTGTGAACTTCATGACGCTTAAGATGTCTGTTGAGTTTGAGGAAGGCAGTGAGCCAAAGGCTGTTATGCAGGACGTTTTGAAGAACTGCAAGAAAGTGGAAGACGATTGTGAGATCTTCCTGTAAAGGAAGGAGTGAAGAGATATGACGAAGAAGCAGAAAAAAGCACTTATCCGTATTATCATATCAGTAGCCCTTGTCGGTTTGATATCGCTTCTTCCGGTAAAGGGATATCTTCGCTTTGGAATGTTCATGATCCCTTATCTGGTGATCGGCTATGATATCCTGCGTAAAGCGGTAAAGGGCATTATGAACCGTCAGGTGTTCGATGAGAATTTCCTGATGGCAGTTGCTACGATCGGTGCGATTGCACTTGGCGATTATACCGAGGGCGTAGCGGTTATGATCTTTTATCAGATCGGTGAGCTGTTCCAGAGCTATGCGGTTGGCAAGAGCCGCCGTAATATCAGCGAGCTGATGGATATCCGTCCGGATTATGCAAATATCCGCACGGAAAGCGGTGAGCTGGAGCAGGTGGATCCGGACGAGGTAGAGATCGGCAGTATCATTGTGGTGCAGCCCGGAGAGAAGGTGCCAATCGACGGTATTATTGTGGAAGGAAAGAGTTCCTTAAATACAAGTGCCCTGACCGGAGAGAGTTTGCCGAGAGATGCAGCAGCCGGCGATGAGATCATCAGTGGCTGCATCAATATGACCGGTGTGCTGGAGATCAAGACGACCAGGGAATTTGGCGAGTCTACGGTTTCCAAGATTCTGGACATGGTAGAGAATGCAAGCTCCAGAAAGTCACGTTCTGAGAATTTTATTTCAAAATTTGCGCATTATTATACACCGATCGTCTGTTATCTTGCGGCAGCACTTGCAATCCTGCCGCCGCTTGTCAGCATTCTGTTTCTCCGCATCGCACCGAACTGGGGCGAGTGGATCTTCCGCGCACTGACATTTCTGGTTATCAGCTGTCCGTGTGCACTTGTTATCAGTATTCCGCTTAGTTTCTTTGCGGGAATCGGTGGAGCAAGCCGTTCCGGTGTGCTGGTAAAGGGCTCCAACTATCTGGAGACACTTGCGCAGACGAGCTGTGTTGTATTTGATAAGACCGGTACGCTGACGCAGGGTGTGTTTGCGGTGACATCGGTTCATCCGGCGGGGATGACCGAAGCAGAGCTTTTAGAGTATGCGGCTCTGGCTGAGAGCTACTCCGGTCATCCGATCAGTAAGAGCCTGCAGAAGGCATATGGAAAGAGTGCTGATCAGAACCGCATTGGAGAAGTGGAAGAGATCAGCGGAAACGGTGTTAAGGCTGTCATTGATGGAAAAGAGGTTGCTGTCGGTAACGATAAGCTGATGAAAAAGCTTGGTGTTTCTTACGAGGAATCGAATGAGATCGGAACCATTGTTCATGTAGCAATAGATGGAAAATATGCAGGAAACATCCTGATATCCGATCAGTCCAAACCGACCTCCGCAGAGGCGATTAAGAGTTTGAAGAAGGCGGGTGTCAGCAAGACGGTTATGCTTACCGGCGACCGCAGGAATGTGGCGGAGCATGTGGCACAGGAGCTTGGCCTGACAGAATATTATGCTGAACTTTTGCCGGCAGACAAGGTAACGAGTGTGGAGAAGCTTCTTGCCGAGCAGGGTTCCCATGATAAGCTGGCATTTGTCGGCGATGGTATCAACGATGCACCGGTGCTTTCCAGAGCAGATATCGGTATTGCGATGGGAGCGATGGGATCTGATGCAGCCATTGAAGCGGCGGATATTGTTTTGATGGATGATGATCCGATGAAGATTGTGAAGGCGATCAAGATTGCCAGAAAATGTATCCGCATCGTATACGAGAATATATATTTTGCCATTGGCATCAAAGTGATCTGTCTGATCCTCGGTGCGCTTGGTATTGCCAACATGTGGGCGGCAATTTTTGCCGATGTCGGCGTTATGGTGATCGCGGTGCTTAATGCAATCCGTGCATTATCCGTTAAGAAATTGTAATGCACGAAGGCAAAAGCGATGTTTTTTCGAATCTTTTGCCTTGTGAATTCATGATAGATGGCTTAAAGGGGCAGCGCCCTGGGATGGCGCATGCCCTTTCTTCTTATTTTTGATACCTTATTATTATCATACTCAAACTGATATGTAATGACTTTTGTCAAGAGTAAATTCGAAAAAAATCAAAAAAAATTAATTATTCTGTTTTCTGAAGGCACCCAGAAAGAGCTTCG
>NZ_DBLXSO010000058.1:0-18110 GCF_057878315.1 Jutongia sp.
TGTTCCAGTTCTTTTTTCTCACAGATATACTCCTTCATACACCTCTCAATAACATCGTTGTATACGGAATCCTCATTACACAACACCGAAAATTCCAGTTCTGCCTTAGAATCCAGATTGTATTCGCTAACCAAAAGCTCAAACATCTTTTCAATATCGTGTCTAGCATTGTTTACCTCATACTCAAACTCCGGATTTCCTTCAAAATACTGCTTTTCCCACTGACCACCATTGGTTGAATATACATTCAGTTTATTCTTACCAATGATCATAAAAAATTTCTGCATAATTTCTCCTTTCTTTTCTTCAAAAGCTTTATATTAAAAAATGTACTTTTCCTTGATTCATACTTTCACCCGCTCTTTGCAGTGCATCCGTGCCAGCCAGTCATTAATGTCATCCACGGTATCCTGCATTGTTCCTATGACAGCTATATTCTTGCCATCCGGTTCTTTTTCGCTCTTATCAAATAACCAGAAAATGCGTCCGGAATGATTTGCCTCAATAGAAATGGGTTGAACTGAAGAAGGACTGTAATCACCACGTTTCAGCTGAATTGTTCCTACTTCGTTCCCCTCTTTTACCAGCTGCCCATTTGCATATTTCGCAGATAAAGTATAAAATGCTTTTTCATCTCCAAACATCATCAAGTCTGCTAGGAATCCATTAAATACCGGTGTATGATGATGTGTTACAAAATAACGTTCTCCATCTTTCTTTTTATTGCTCAATTGTTCTTCCAGCTTTTTAATCTTTGCTCTCAGTTCTTTTTCCAAAGCCGTATTCGTATTTTTCATTTTCTCCAGCTTGTCATTGCACTTTTCCTCACATTTGCGAATTTCTTCTTTCAGTTTGCTTTTCCAAAGTTCATTCAGCTGTTTGACCTCATCTTCCCCTTTGATATTAGAGCCCGTTAAGTAATAAAAACATGCAAGATCAGACAACGGAATATTCTGAACATCTTTTCCTGAATCTGCTTTCTGACAAACATAACTTTTGTCCTTATCCTGAAAAACACGATAATGTTTTTTCATCAGTTCAATACAGATGGATTTCTTTTTATCATTGAACAGTCCCATCGACAAACTTACAAACGGCAGTATCTGCTCTGTCTGTATCACATTCACCCTGAAAGCTTCTTTAATTTGCAGGTACAGATAATGCAAATACTCCATATCCGTATCCGCATAGATAATGGACACATTCATGCAAATATCTTCAAAGGAATCAATGTTATAAAAATCCCGGATATATTCTACAAATTTATCAATATCCGCCTGACTTTCCCATTTCATTCTCTCATTGCCTTCAATTCCTATCATCTCAATATTATGAGCATCACTAATATCAACCACTTCCAAAGTATCTTCAGTCATCCCGATTAAAATCTTATATGTATCTTCCATTTTTCCACCATACCTTGTTCTATTTTAATGACCAAGATTTACTTTCTTAATGCAGCAATATCTCGCAAAATTTCAACGTCATTTTTTTCCGGTTCAACCATCTTTGTTACTGATGTCAGCGTATCTATCGCGCTTTCTAATTTGGCATCGTTTTTCTCTGTTCCGGACAGATAACCTGACAGATCACCTATAACATTTGGTTCTTTCATAATAACTCCAGCAAGCTCTCCAACCTTTTCCGGTGTAAAGAAATCTATATTTTTCCCCATGCTTACTAACAGATCTGACATTGGAAAATCTTTAAATTTCTCGATCATAACGCCGCTTATCAATTCAAGACCTTTTCTCATCTTGTCTTCCTGAGAGATCTGCTTAGAACGTTCCGGATCTGTTTCATAATCTTCCACCGTCTTCATATACTCTTCATAAGAATCGAAATTCTCCGGGACAATACCATCCTGCTCAGCCTGCAGTGCTTTATCTCCCAGATCTTCCACTTCCGTCTCAGGCTTGATCAAGCCAAGTGCTTTGCAAAGAGCTGTAAATACCGCCCCAATTGCTTTTAATCCCTGAATTGCCAGCCCTGCTACTGCTAACGCTTTCGTTACTGATACGGCTGCTGCCACAATTGTTCCCACTGCTCCAGCAATAAGTGCTCCAAGTGCCATACGAAATCATCCTCCTTACTTTCATTCACAATATTTCATCACACATTTTGCCTGCTCTCCGTTCAACATATCCACTGAAAAATCATTTACGCTGAACGTGTTTTGGAAAAGATCCACCAAAAACTGTACTCTTTCCTCTTCATCCTCCGTACTGCCAATTCTCTTTCCCGTCACTGCCTCCCTTCTCTTAATTAATTTTTTCCATCCTTTTCTTTGTTCCTCCTCATCATCTCCAACAGTATTAATAAACTTTTTATTCATATCCATAAACATTTCAGGATCATCTTGCAGCTTTGCCATTTTATGACAAACTTTATTAAATGCCCCCGACAACTGTAAAAGATCATAATCCTGATACACTGTTCCCAAAAACATCTTTTTTTCATAAAAACGTTTTCTTACCACTACATCCTCGATCTCTTCCTCATTCGTATCGCTGACTGCTGTAATATGAACATGAACCGGCTTGTCTGTATTTTCAGAAAAGACAATGGCATTTCCTACTTCCAGAGCAGATAGATACTCTTTTTGTTTGTCATCCATCAGCATCGTATCTCCCACTGCTTCTTTATCATCCTGTGCCAGTATCTTATGAATAATCTTGGTGTTAGTATTTTTCAGGACCTCCGAAGCCAGCTTGTTCGGAATCTGATCAACAATGATCAAGCCCTCTCCATATTTACGAACCTCAGCCAAAAGATCTGTAAATGTTTCTACTGCTGATTTCTTTGAGCCACTGTCACCATACTCAACCTTTGATAACAGACGGTGTGCCTCCTCCACCAGGGTCAGATGCTTAAAATTATGGTTTTTACGATGCTCTGCTTTCACAAATGCAGATAAACGGCTGAGAATAAATCCCATCAACAACGCTTTATCCTCTGGAGATTTCAACTCTTCCATCTCAATGATCACATTATTTTTGATAATGTACTCAAAATCCGTAGAATGCTCACAGTTCAGCATACTTCCTTTTGATCCTACCGTCAGATTGGACAAACGACTTACCAGAGATCCGATATAATCTGCCTGCATTTGCTGACTGAAGCCCTTTTCTTCTACCACATTTTTCATTTCTTCCAAAAGATCCGACAAAATCGGAAAACTATCTACTTCCGGATCATATGCCTCTGCTCCGTAAATGGTATTTTCATTATTATCAATATCCCATCCCTTTTTTTCGTAGCTCCGATATATTGCTTCTTCCAAAAGCTGTGGCATAGATGCTTCCATTGGAAAAGCAGAGGTAAATGTGGCTTTAATCATATCAACATGTGCTGAAATGATCTCACCCTCTAACAATTCAAATGGATTCAACCGGAATGGCGCCACAGTTTCATTTCCAACGGTAAAAACGACAATATCTTTTCTGGTATTGATTAAAGTCCGATACTCTGTTTTAGCCGGTTCAATTACAAGAAACGGCATATCCGCCTCCGACAGCAGGCGGTGACAGGTTGTTGTCTTACCACTTCCGGTAACACCTGCCACAAACGTATGCTTTGACATACTCTTTTTTGATAATTTAAACGGAATCTTTGTCAGTTCTCGTCCCTTTTGAACCATATTTCCAAGATTGATGCTCTCTTCGTCATCAATCTCCTTTTCATTTAGCCCAAAACCGATACCTTCCTTTAAAGAAACCCCCGGAACCTCTTTCTGCGGAAGTCCTGCAAGAAGTGAAATCTCCGCGGTTGTCAGATAAGTATTCAGTCCAACATTCGAACCGTAAAACGGTCTTCCTAAAAGCATCAACGCATCACCGGATGCTGTCTCTTCCCTGACATACTGATTCTGATAAACCCGCAATACATCAAACTCTTTGGAAACATCAATATTTTGAGCATATAACGGACTATAGGAAGACTGATTCCCCTGAAATAATGACATCAGACCAACTTTTAACCGGTTCGCATGTGTTGGTTCCTTCGCCATATAATAAACAGAGGTCTTAAACAGCCCCTTACTGTATCCTACTTTCATACGGTCCAGTAATTCTTCATTGATATATTTCATAATTTCTTCTGCATGCTTATTCGCCATCTCAATAGTAACCGATTTAGAGGAACCTCTATTCATGTTAAATCCCATATTACTTCCTTCGGAATGGCTTTCATCATGTCCTTCCGAATTCTGTTCGGAATATTGTGTGGATTTACTCCAATGCTCACCATTTTTACCTTCCGAATCCGAAGTTCCATGATTATAACCCCAGTTTTTTCCTTTGGAATCTGAGGTGTTTTTTCCAAAGGTAATCGTAGCACCATCATTGATCGATTCCTGCATAGTTTTCTTTGCAACAACGGATAAACGATTATACAACTCATAAATATCATCTTTGATATTTAAAATTTCGGATTTACTTACCGGTTCACAGACCACCACAAGTCTCCATTCCAAACCGAGCATACTGTTGATCAGTCTGTCAATTCCCTGAAAATCATAATCATCCCCGGTTTCCTTCTCGTTAATAGAAGGAATTCCCACAATCACTCCTGCATTTTTATATTTATCTGCCAGATCATCTCCAACCAGCTTATCAAGTTCCTTTCCCTTGAGACGTTCTAACTTACTTCCACTGAAATTTCCCTCGAATACATTGGAAATAATCTCTCCATAATTACTTGCAGATAATTTCTTACCAAGTACAGATACATTTTCATTTTGATTTTGTACAACTCCAAGACATAATTCTATTCCCTCTTCTGTACCGGTTAATACATAAACAAAATTAAAAGCATCATTATCCATAGATAACAGTACATTTTCAAAGGCTTCCCTGTGTGGATAATCCTCATCAAAAGACAATTGTTTCACCCGGTAAAAACACATTTCATTTGCTCTTAATTTTCCCTTTTTTGTCAGTTCTGTCTCAACCAGTTTGTCCACAACTGTGTTCTTATTGACCAGTTGCATACTACCAAACAAATCAATGACCTCATTTGATTGCTGCAAATCAAGCAATAATTGTTTTTCATTCTCTTTTGTTTCCTCTGCCATCGCGCCCTCCTACGATAAAAAAAGATGCTGTTCCCTGTCACGAATAATATAGGAATATTTCTCATTTAATAAGGTTCTTTTCTGTATTGTTGTAAGTGTGTCAAATACGAACACCGGTACCACTTCAAATTTCTGGATAATTTCTGTACCGGCTGCACGAATCCGTTTCAATCCGACTTTCTCTAAAAAAGACAGATACACTAGCCTTTGACCATTCACTGTATCAAGTTTTTCCATTGTCATCCGCTGCTGTTCCAGCCACTCTGACAGCAGCTTATCTTCCAGAATATCTGTAGATTTATCCAACTCCCTCATAACATCAGATAACAACAAAAGACGTGTGTTTTCTTCTATGCATGCCAAACGTTTCTCAATTTTCTCCAATTGATCTTTCATGTGTATGCTCACCCCTCATCATCCGAACTTTCATTTATAAATAAAATTATACATTCGTGTTATGACACATTCTGTCATCCTGCTTATTTTCTACTGATATCTCTCCTGCATTTTTCCAAGCTTTTGTCCCATCTCCTCCCGTAGCCACTCCGGTCTCAGAATCTCCACCTGTTCCCCCTGACTGAGCAGCCACATCAGGATGCCTTTTCCGTACACTTCCGCTTCTATTTCACAGGCACCGTCCTGACAGGACACGATCTTTGCAGTAGGCAGGCGGTCTAACACTGCCTCTGCATTCTTTCCAAAAAACAGAAATTTCACCCGCATCAGTTCACCGCTGTACATAAACTGAACTCTTTTACGAAACTCTCCCTCCTCAAATCTCCCATTATACGGCAATTTGAACTTCTCACCCATTTCCCGGCATTTGACGATCCGATCGATCCGGAATATTGCTGGATAACTGTACTTGTGCTCATATCTTCCGGCCGCATTCTTTTCGACGATGAATGCATTCAGATAAAAATAATACTCGGAGAAAATAATCCCGACAGGTTCAATGACACGCTTCACATTCTCCTGTACCGCATCCTGCTTCTGATAGTGGATCTCAAGCCGGTTACAGCCCCGGACCGCCTCACCGAGCTTCCACAAAATGTCCGGATTCCGGATCGGATGGGTAAGCTCCACATAATGGTACTTCTCATTGGCGATCAGGTCGGATACCAGCTTCATATTGCGCAGTGGCACACAGCCTTCCACCAGTTTATTGAGCAGTGCTTCCATCTCCTTTTTGCCAAACGCCCGGCTCTCTAAAAGGATCTTACTCACGGCAAGTATTTCGCTGTTGCTCATGGCGGAACCGTCCGTCCCGGTCATCACGAAACCTTTATGTATCCTGTCGTACACGATCTCCCGTGACTCTGCCGTGCTTTCCGCTTTCTGATCCTCCAGAAATGCCCGGATATCATCAATGTCGCGTTGGATCGACCGCTCATCCACGCCAAATCGATTGGCTTCCTCCGCCTTATTGATCCGCTTTCCGGCGCAAAGACGGACATACATGCTCAGGGTTCTGGAATTTTTAGAATGTTTGTTGTTCATCTTCTGTCTTGTTTCTCCTGTTATAAATTTCGTATTACGTTTTTATCATACGCTTTCAACATGACACCATTCGTCATCCTCAGATTTATTTTCCCATGGCATTGTCCCATTTTCTTTTCTATTTTGATCAATATAAAACGAAAAAGAACAGCAGCAGACCTTTCATAATCTGTTACTGTTCTTATGTTTGATAGATTTGTAAATCACCGGACACCGCGGCATTTTGTCCATACTTACCTCATTTTTATTCCATCTTCCAACATTATTATGCATGCATATCCTACAAAATATTCACAATCATCCAATCCCATTGTCGATCAGATCCGCAATACCCTCCACATCGCTTTTCGAAAAGCTGTCAAGCAGCAGTCTGTCCAACGCATACCGTTCATCCAGACATGCCATGGCACAATCCGCCAGAACGGTATTTGCCATTCTGCAAAAACGGTTTTTTGCCTCTTCTCTGTCCGTTTTTTGCCCCAGTAGTTCCTGTTCTTTTTTGTATTTGCGGCCGGACACTTCTAACAGCAGCGGAAGCAGATCATCTCTCTGTATGAGCAGACAGCGTTTTTTCTGAAGCTGATGCTGTCTGGCTAATATCTCCTCCGCTTCCCCGATCGTAACGGATCCGGACACCTTTTCCGGTGTGTCTGAATCACTATGTCCCTCACATGCCAGCTTGTCGAGGTACGCACAGATCCATTCCGGGCATACGTCCTGTTTCGGCTCGCCCCGCAGATATGCCAGAGCCTGTGCCATCTGGATTTCCCGTTCCTTTTGCAGTGAGACACGAAGCAAATCGGATATATGCCGTTCTGACATATAAGGGATCTCGGATTTCGCAGCAGCTCCGGATGCCCTTTTATAGAAGATATTTTTGGTACCGGGCTGCACGACCGGTGCATATAATTCTCTTAATACATCCCGGTTCCGCCCATGCTCCGCATATACGACACTGCAGTCGCGCCGCACCGACCGGATCAATTCTTTGGCGGATGCATTGACCTGCATCTTTCTTCTCCGGCTGATGTTTTTCAGAAAACGTTTTATCAGCTCCTTATCATCGCCATCGTCAATTCCGCTTTCCTCAAGCCACTGCCTGTAGCCAAGCTGCTCCAGATCTTCTTCCATGCCTTTTTTGACATCCTCCTGAATGTACTGCAGCAGCTCCGATTTTAATCGGATGAAATAGTCTAGCGTTGTCTTGGAGTACCCTTTAAACATCTCTGCATGGGTACACATCCGTTTTAGAAAATGCACGGGATCAAGTTTGCGCCAGTCGTCGTAGAAGCTCCACAAACGTTTTGTATGTGTCTTCTGCAGCGGTACATATGTCCGGCACATATGCTTTTCAAAGACGAGGATCATTTCCTCGCATTTTTCCATGGACAGCTTATGCTCCAGCCCATAATAATAGATGATTTCCCGGTAATCGTTGACCTGGACGCCGGGCATGCGGAGTCCCTCTATGAGATACTGTTTCAGCTCCTCATGCGTCAGATGCAGTGCAAATGCCAGTTGATACATTTTATCTCTGCCGGGTTCACTTCTTTTGGTGATGCCGCACCAGGCACGAATGGTTCCCGGCGCAGCAATATCACAATCTTTTAGTTTCTTCTGTAATGCCCGGAACGCTGCATGACGGCGTTGCTTCTCATCCGCCGGCTCTGATCCACCCCACCGCTCCATTAGAAATGTGTCAAATCCATAATCCTGTCCCATTTTTTGACCTCACCTTTTATTCCCCAAGCAGGGTATCCAGAGAACCTATTACATTCTTCTTGTCTTTTTGCCCTGTCGTTTTCTTTTTCGTTGTTTTTGGTGTTGCTTCTGTTTTATTTGGTCTTGCTGTCGCTGACGTTTTCTTCTTTCTGTTCCGGGATACCTTTGTGGTCTTTTCTTCCCGTTTTGACACTTTGTCCGTTATCTTATCCGGACGCTCTGACGGCTTCTTATCATCTGGACTTCTGGTAACAGATGACGTCTTTTCCGCTGTGGTTTTCGGAATCGACGTCATTTGTTCCGGCAATGCAGTTGCAGTTATTCCAAGTGTCGTTTGTTCCGGCGATGCTGTCCCTCCCTGTGTCTTTTGTTCCGATGGCATGTCTGCTGCCAGACTGGTTTGCGCCGGTAATCTGCCTTCTTTCTGAGCCTGCCCATTAAGACGCATCATTGCGATGCCTGCTCCTGCTGCCACAAGCACAATGAGTACAAGACCGATCCGAAGATATATTTTCCGCTTTACCCGTAAGGCTTTCTCCCGGATCAGTTGCCTTTCCTTCCGGCTCTCCTGCTCTTTTCCTGCCTGTAATAATTCTCCGGCGATCCGTTCGGTCGATAACTCTTCCTCCCCCGCCGCCAGAGACTTTCTGCGTCGTTCTTCCTGCCTCTCCTGTCCCCAGTGTTCCCGGCATGCTGTCCGCCCGCTTTCTCCCAATGCTTCGCGCAGCGCACGAATGCTTTGATAACGGTCTGCTGCCATCACTGACATTCCTTTACCGATCGCGTCACTCCAGCCCTTAGGAAGCGCAACGCCCTCCATCTGATCCAGCGGAACTGTCCGGTCACTGACAAGACGCTGCGATGCCTCCTCCGGCATGACCCCGGAAAGCATATAATACATAACGGCACTGACGCTGTACACATCTGACCATGGACCGGTCTGCCCCTTGCTGCGATACTGCTCCTCCGGTGCAAATCCACGTTTGTATATGACCGTCATCGTGTGATCGCGGTTCACAGTACTTCGAGCCGCTCCAAAATCCACAAGCTTCATAAATCCCTGTCTGGTGATCATCAGGTTATCCGCACTGACATCGCGGTGAATGATATGATGTGCGTGCATCTCCTCTAAGGTATCCAATACCGGACGAAGCATGGTTTGAACCTGCCCTGCGGGTATCTGTCCGTTTTTTTGTACATACTCCTCGACACTGATCCCATCAATATATTCCATTACAATGTATGCGGTATCATTCTCTGTAAAATAGTCATGTACAACCGCTGCACCCTCCAGTGACTGAAACTGTGCAAGCGTCTGCGCTTCCTTAAGAAACGCTTTCATCCCCTTCTGATATTCCTGCTGTGCGCAGGTTTCCCCATCAACACGGTTTACCTGAGAATGAGACCGCACCGGGTTTCTTCGTACAAATTCTCTGGGATAATATTCTTTGATGGCAACCGGTATGGACAGGGTCTGATCCCAGCCCAGATAGGTAATTCCAAAACCGCCCTCCCCCAGAACGCATCCCGTGTAATAACGCTGCTTCAGGCAGGTTCCCTCTGGCAGACAGTATGGCGGCGTCTGGCTGTTTTGATTGTCGTATCCACAGGCACTGCATACATCTCCCTGTTCCAGCAGATGCATGCAGCAGCTGCATCTTTTCTGACCTCCTGATATCATTTGTCTGCTCCTTTACAGCCGTATCCGTTTTAACTCTGTATAAGCACTGTATTTTTTCTTTCCATTCTTAATCTCCCATGTCCTGACCTTGCAGTACACACTGCCTTTTCTTTTGGTATAGGACAAACGAAAGACTCCATTATATTTGGAGATCGGATGAAGAGTTGTTGTTTGTACAATACCATTTTTCTTCATCCAAATCTCCAGATATTGACCTTTATATTTCTTCAGTTTGATCTTCAGATAATTTTTTCCGGGTGTTATCTCCGTTGCATAGGATACCGTTGGTTCCGCATAATCCGGGATCCGGATGCGCTCGCTGGTTACCGCTCTGCTGCGCACTGCCTCACCATCTCTGGCACCGAACGCAAAGATCTGATACTGATATTTCTTTCCTTTGCGAACCGTTGCATCCAGATAACTTGTCTTTCCGGTGACTGTCCCAAGCCGCTTGAGTGCGCCATTCCTGCCCTCTCTGCGGTAAATACCGTATCCGTCAACTCCACTGACCTTCTTCCAGCGCAGCGACACCTTCTGAATCTGCAGCAACGACACATTCACCCCGGACACACAGGAAAGCTCCTGCGAAACCTTCAGTCTTAATGAAACATTAATGTTCTCCGCCACTGCCGCAGACGGAGAAGGACTCTGTGCCCATACTGTCGACGATGGACTCTCCGGTGCCGCACTTCCTGTCGCTGCCGGCTGCTGCGTAGAAGATCCATCTGCCGGCTGTGACGTTTCTGATGGAACCTCTGAGACGGACGGATCCTGTGTCGGACCATTCGAAGCCCCCGGCTCATCTGTCGGTTGAAGGGAAATTACCGGTTTCTGTGTCTCATACGGATCTGCCTTCGGAGATACAACCGGACATGCCATTTCTCCCTCTGTCCCAAATACCGGATAGCCATTCGGTCCTGTCACCCATGAGTGCAGTGGACAAAGCTCGCTGTACTGGTATCCCTGTCGATATTCTACAAAATCATTCAGCTTATCGATCAGACTGCTTCTTGCCGCAGAAAGTGAAACACCCTCGCACCCGGTCACATAATACTCATTCAGTTCTGTCGCCCGGGAATAAACGGTACGATTCGTTCCTTTCCAATAATAACAGCGCGTCAGAGAGCCTCCGTCGATATATCCGCAAATCTGTCCTTTTCCAAGCAGCTGCCTGATCTCTCCAACGGTATAGCAGCCCTCCACCGGCGTCATATTCTTCCGTCCGGCGATGCCTCCGGCATAAAAAATATCGCCTTCAATATCGCCAATATTATAGCAATTGATCACACGGCTTGCTCCGTCCAGCCCGGCAACAATACCTCCCACCTGTAGATAACCATAGGCTCCGCCAATCCTCGCATAGGACAAATCATTCTTCTTCGTAATCACCCCTACTGTCCCATAATTGCCACAGTTGCCGATCACGCCTCCACCATGGCGTCCGGAAATACCGCCGATCGAATCCATGCAGTTTCCGTCCACAGCATCCTCGCGCTCCTTCTGCAAAACATCTCCATAATTAAAACAGCCATCGATCACAATATCATTCCAGTTGCTTGAAAATGTTCCGGCAACGATTCCGGCAAGATTGATGCTTGACTCCGAATGATAGGCAAGCTCCAGATTGCCATAATTGTTACAGTCACGTAAATAACCCTGAAACACAAAATCCACAATACCGCCAAGGTCGCCTCCGCTGCTTCGCAGGTCGCTGTAATTGTCGCAGGAGGCGATATTGCCTCCTGCGACATATCCCACAATACCGCCACCGCCATAAGGGATCCGGCTCTCCTCTCCCCGCAGACTGCAGCCTGTCAGTTCGCCGGCAGTATGACGTCCGACGATGCCGCCGATTCCGTTGATCCGGTCCATCTCGTCCCGCTCCGTGGTCAGTGTATTCTTCCTTCCGATCACAACCACATCCTGCGCAGTCGTGTTTACAATACTTCCACTGTTCTCACCGACGGCTCCGCCAATACAGCCGGAGCTCATGACGATATTGGCACGGCTGATGACATCAGACAGCGTCCCCTGCAGATTCCCAACAATGGCACCGACACCCGTCCTGCCTGTTACAAGAGCCTTCTCCAGCGTTAAATGGCAAACACTTCCGTTAGAACCAACACAGCCAAACAGCCCCGGATCACTCTCATTTCCAATCACGCACAGTCCCCGGATCGTGTGGTCTTTACCATCAAAGCTTCCCTGAAACGGATACCCCTTCGTTCCGACCGCAGTCCACAAAGTCACCCGGGAAAGACTGCCGGGATCTGTCGTCTGCGATGTTTCCAGATTCTCATAACAGTTTCCGCTCTGATCCACTGCTCCAATCAGTTCTTCGTCACAATAAATCCCCGTTCTCTTTGAGGCATCCTGATACTGATAAGAGGCTTCATTTAAAGTTATATCCGATGTCAGGCAGAAGTTTCGCCCCTTCGTGCTGTTTCCGGCATTCACATACTCTGCAAAAAGCGTTAATTCTTCCCCGGTACTGATCGTGATCGTTCCAGCTGCTTCGCCGGAAGACGCGAAATCAGTCATTGACACGGTATTCTCCGCAGCCTTTACCACCTCACATATATCGTCCGGCACTTCGGAGGTAACCGCAGACACTGCCATTATGACTCCCATCCACAACGCAAATTTCCTGTGTCTCCTCATATGTATCCTGCTCCTGTTATTCTTTTCTTTTAGTGTAAGATAAATAGCCGGAAAAAGCAACAACCTCCTAAGGAAATCACTCCTCAGGAGGTTGTTTGTTCCTGATCGGACACACCTGACAACTGCAGTCAGATGATTCCAATGTCATTCTTATGCAAATGCGCGCGCCTGCAATGCATGTACCAGGTTACGTCTGTCAGAAGGTTCGCAGTTGCCTGTCAGAAACAACTGATTGCGCAGATCCATTGTCATAATCCCGAGAATGGATTTGGCATCCACACAATATCTTCCGCAATAAAGATCAAAATCTCCCTCAAAGCCTGATAAAATATTGACGAACTCATTCACATCATGTACATCCTTTAACTGTACCGGTATCTTTTCTCCCATAACGACTGCTCCTTTCTCTTTTCTCTTTCTTCTCTTACTCTCTCAGGACTGCTTGCGGCACGATATCAAAATACTCTATCCGCATTAAACAATATATTGCTATTGGCGTGCCTCTTTTTTGCCCTTGCATAGTTTTACCACACTTTTTTCGAAAAAGGAACCATCTTGGCGAAGATTTAATAAAGATTTATCAGTTTGTTCACAAATTATAACACTTTACTCAAAAAATCCTGCAATCTTGCGTTCTGGGGATGCTCAAAAAGCTCTTCCGGCGTATTTTCCTCCTGAATCTGTCCCTCGTTCAGAAATAGTACGCGGTTGGCAACCTCTTTTGCAAATCCCATCTCATGCGTAACGATCACCATCGTCATTCCCTCTGCCGCCAGCTCTTTGATCAGGGAAAGCACCTCTCCTACCATCTCCGGATCCAGTGCCGAGGTCGGCTCATCAAACAGCATGACATCCGGATTCATTGCCAGTGCACGCGCGATCGCAATACGCTGCTTCTGTCCACCGGACAGCATTGCCGGATAGCTGTCTGCCTTATCGGACAGACCAATACGATCAAGCAGCTCGTCTGCCTTTACAGCAGCCTCCTCCTTTGTCATTTTCTTACGCTTTACCGGCGCAAGCATAATATTTTCGCGAACGGTCATATTCGGGAACAGATTAAACTGCTGGAATACCATACCAATCTTCTCACGGACAAGGTTAATATCCACATCCTCGTCGGTGATATTCGTTCCCTCGAAGGTTACACGACCGCCGGTCGGATCCTCCAGACAGTTCATGGAACGTAAGAAAGTGGATTTACCACAGCCGGACGGACCGATCACTGCAACAACATCACCTCTGCAGATCGTGGTGGAAATTCCTTTGATAACCTGCTGATCTCCAAATGATTTCTCCAGATTCTCTACGCGGATCAATACTTCTTTATCGCTCATTGCTTCTCAGCCTCCTCTCCAGACAATGCACTCCTGCAGTAAGGATCATTACGATAACCAGATAGATCAGCGCAACGGCGATCAACGGCATAAATGCATCATATGTGTTGCTTCGTATAATATCTCCAGCCTTGGTCAGATCTACAAGAGCGATATAACCGCTGATAGAGGTCTCCTTCAACAAACTAATAAACTCATTGCACAGCGCAGGCAATGTGTTTTTGAATGCCTGTGGCAGAATAACAGATGTCATGGTCTGCGCATAGCTAAGACCCAGGCTTCTTCCCGCCTCAAACTGTCCACCGTCTACTGCCATGATTCCGGAACGGACAACCTCCGCTACATACGCTGCAGAGTTTAATCCGAACGCAACGATTGCTACCAAAAGCTTGTTATCCACGGACACCAGGATAATATAATAGAAAATCAACAGCTGTACAACTGCCGGCGTACCACGCATTACAGTCAGATAGATCCGGCAGAATGCATTGAGTATCGGAAATCCTCCGTTTTTATCATGACCGGTACGGATCACCGCGATCACAAAGCCGAAAATAATACCAAACAATACCGCAAATACCGTGATCAACAGCGTATTCTGCAGACCCTTTACAATATACTGATATCTGTTATCTTTAATAAAGTTATCATGAAAACGCTCCGCCAGGGAACTCTTCGTAATGCCGGCCTTAGGATCGATTGTAATGATAACCTGCTTTGCTGTTGTATAGGATTCTGTAAAATCAATATTCTTGAGACGATCCTTCGTGACAGTCATACCCGCCGCTCCAACATCTGCCTTACCGGAAGTTACTGCAGGAATGATAGAATCAAACTCCATATCCTCAACCTCAAGCTTCATGCCAAGCTCGTCGCAGACAGCCTGCATCATATCCACATCAATACCGGTGATCTTATTATTCTCATAATATTCATATGGCTTAAATGAAGCATTGGTTGCCATCTTCAGCGTGCCACTTCTCTTGACATCCTTGATCTCGTACGGCTTTGTACCCTTGACAGAATCCTCTCCGATATAATTATCAATAATATCCTGCAGAGTTCCATCTTCTTTTAACTTGGTCAACGCTTCGTTGATCTTTTCCTTGAGATCTGTATTACTCTTGTCAATGCAGACCGCATAATCCTCAAGAGCAAACTCTTCCTTTAAGATCTTCAGTGTATTATCCTTTTCGGTGTAAGCCTTTGCCGGCTGCTCATCGATGATAACGCAGTTGATCTTGCCGTTCTTCAACGCCTGGATCGCATCAGTTCCCTTATTGTACCGCTCGATCACTGTTCCTGCATCATCGCCCTCATAATCGGAAGCATAAATGTCACCGGTCGTACCAATCTGAACTCCTATCTTCTTGCCATCCAGATCTTTTACGCTCTTCACTGCATTCTTGGCTCTCTGCGCCAGCTGCTTCTCCTGTTTCTGCTTCTCCTGATAATTATGTCCAACAACGCCGCCCACGGCAGCAAGACATACGATCAGAAGTAACACATAATTCCAGCCCTTTGGAAGCCTTCTTTTCTTCTTCATGATTAACCATGCCTTTCTTTTTCCTGTGTCTGTCACAGAAATAACTATTATAAAGGGGGCAAATGTACTTGCCCCCATATTTCTCATTCTATGCTATTGCCGATGCATTTCATGCAGCAATAACGCTCCTGTCCATATACCGGATCAACCTGCGTATATGTTCTTTATAAGAAAATATACTTACAAACAAACAATACTGCAAGAATGTACATCAGTGGTGTAACCTTCTTTGCCTTTCCGCAGATCACATTGATAATTACATAAGAGATAACTCCGAGAGAGATACCCTCTGCGATACTGTATGCAAATGGCATTGCCAGAATGGTCATATATGCAGGCACTGCCTCTGTCAGATCGTTGAAGTCGATCTGTGCAACAGAAGAGATCATCAGGAAACCAACGAAGATCAATGCCGGAGCAGTTGCAAAGCCCGGTATTGCTGTGAAAATTGGTGCGAAGAAGATTGCCAGAAGGAATAATACTGCTGTCACTACAGAAGCAAGACCTGTACGTGCACCGGCACCAACACCTGCTGAGCTCTCCACGTAAGTTGTTGTTGTACTTGTACCGATAATAGCACCTGCACTTGTTGCGATTGCGTCTGCTAACAGTGCCGGCTTGATGTTTGGAAGCTTCTCATTCTCATCCAGCATACCGGCCTTGGATGAAACTCCGACTAATGTTCCGATCGTATCAAACATATCAACGAACAGGAATGAACAGAGAACAACGATAAAGTTGAATACACCCACGCCCTTGAAATCAGCTGTGAAACACTGACCAAATGTGGTTGTGATCTTGCTGAAGTCAGTCATATGCATGGTTGGATACAGAGAGTAGAAACCAGCCTTTGCATCAATATGGTAAACACCTGCAGCCTGACAGATCATACCGAGGATCCATGTTGCGATGATACCGATCAGAATAGATCCCTTGAAGCCCTTGATGTAAAGAATAACTGTGATAAACAGACCGATCAGTGCAAGTACTGCACAAATCCCCTGTGTATGCCAGTTATCAGCAAATTTACAATATGTCAGAAGAGTAGAATCATCATTCACGATGATGTGTGCTCCCTGCAGACCGATAAATGCGATAAATAAACCGATACCAGCACTCACACCTTTCTTAAGTGTACTGGGAATTGCATTGAAAATTGCCTCACGTACACTAGTCAGTGAAAGTACAATAAATACGATACCTTCCAGAAATACAGCCATAAGAGCTACCTTCCAGGAATAACCCATGTTTCCACATACTGTGTAAGCAAAGTATGCATTCAGTCCCATACCGGGAGCCAGTGCAAATGGGTAGTTAGCAAGCAGTGCCATTGCCATTGTACCGATGAATGAAGCCAGACATGTGGCGATCAGCACGGCTGTGCTATCCATTCCTGCTGCTGAAAGCATGTTTGGATTAACGGCAAGAATATAAGCCATTGTCATAAATGTGGTAATACCGGCAATCACTTCAGTCTTGACCGTAGTTCCGTTTTCTTTTAACTTGAAAAACTTCTCTAACATTTTATCCTCCATGTGATGTGTTATTAGTATCATTCTCTCAATAACGAAAATGATCCGTATACAGTATACCACAAAACATAGAGGTTTTGGAGATTTTCTTAATTTTTTATTAAAGCTTTATTATCCATAAACGATGCCTTTATTCTCATGAAATATTTTACTTTATAAGAAATTCCCTGTTTCGCACAAAAAAAACAGAGCCAAACACATCTGTGTGCCTGCTCTGTCTGAAAGAATGCCGCAGACCGGAATCGAACCGGTACGGGTATCACTACCCACGGGATTTTAAGTCCCGGGCGTCTGCCAGTTCCGCCACTGCGGCATAGTAATATAAATATTACTGAGTGGGACCTACAGGGCTCGAACCTGTGACCCTCTGCTTGTAAGGCAGATGCTCTCCCAGCTGAGCTAAGATCCCAAATAATGCTGGATAATTCCTCTGTATAAAACAACGGAACCGCATATCATAATATCACAGATGGATACAAATGTCAATAATCCATCAACGACCCAGACGGGACTCGAACCCGTGACCTCCGCCGTGACAGGGCGGCGCTCTAACCAACTGAGCCACTAGGCCATAATATGAACAGTAGATGTTCTATCAAAATTCAATCAAGACATGGACTGCTCATTCAGTGGACCCTCAGGGACTCGAACCCTGGACCGATCGGTTATGAGCCGATTGCTCTAACCAACTGAGCTAAAGGTCCATATACATGATTATAAGAAAATCCGTAAATATCACTATCTACGGATTATTTAAAAAACTCCCCGAGTAGGGCTCGAACCTACAACAACTCGGTTAACAGCCGAGTGCTCTACCATTGAGCTATCGAGGATCATCTTTTTGAAAGCAGATACCTTCAAAACTGTATACCGATTATATCATCTTCACGCCGCTTTTGCAACCAGCTCTCCGTTTCTTTTGGATAAGCCTTCGACCTATTAGTGACAGTCAGCTCCATGCGTTACCGCACTTCCACCTCTGCCCTATCTACCTCATCGTCTCTAAGGGGTCTTATGTGATTACTCACGGGATATCTCATCTTAAGGGGGGCTTCAC
>NZ_DBLXSO010000059.1:0-17149 GCF_057878315.1 Jutongia sp.
TTTTGTATGCGGTAATCCCTGTTACCATTGTTTTTTTCCAATTCATAGTATACAGGTAAATCCACGATGCTACAAATTGGAGGTCATTACATATTGTCTTCCCGTACCTCGAATTAACACATTCCAATAATATTTCTTATGTATTGTTAATTTCATTATGATTTTTGCCTCTGAATTTAACTAACTCTGGGAGACCGTGCCTGAAAATTGACGCAGATCGTTAGGTTTTCTGCATAATCTTTGCTTTGCAATGTTTCGATGAAATACGTGTCTGGACGACTGAGCCTCATGGGTGGACTCAGCTATTTCAGTGGGCACGCTTTCGCTACATTGCGCTACGCAACACTACATAGCACCTTAAAAAACAAGGTGCAAGTAGTGGCGAGCGCAAGTGCCCTTTGAAACAACTGAATCCCACACTGAGGCGAGTACGGAAAGACACGTTCATCAAACATCGAAACAGCAAAGCATTTAGATTTTGCGAAAACCGTAGAACGACAAGTCAATTTTCAGGCACGGTCTCCCAGAGATTTTAAGAATCTATATGGCAAAAATCACTTTCAAATGTTATTGACATAAGAAATATTATGGGCAGCTTCTTATTATTGGTACAGGAAGTTTTAATTAACCAGCCCTGTCGATTGACGACGATTCTGGAATTCCCGATGCTAATCGTGGCGTTTGCAATTCCATTGAAAAAACGGTATAATAATAAGCTGGTGTACTGGCAGATCCTTCTCTGATGGGATAAGAATCCGCCGGTACCGGAGGAAAATAGCTTGGCAATGTACAAAGGAGGAGAAAAATGTCTTTATGGAAGGCGATTTTACTGGGACTTGTTCAGGGATTGACGGAATTTCTGCCGGTGAGCAGCTCCGGTCATCTTGTTTTGATCAAGCAGCTTCTTCATGTGGATCTGGAAAGTGGAGGCTTGTTTTTTGATGTGATGCTTCACTTTGGAACATTACTGGCGATCTTCGTCGCATTCTGGGGCGATATCAGCCATTTGATCCGGGAAGGGTTTCATATACTGGGAGACAGTTTTTCAAATGTGGGACGATTTTTTGAAAATTTAACCGGAAAGAAACGTCCGTATCATAAGATAGTCAGAAGCTCGTACCGTAAATATGTGATGCTGCTGATCGTTTCAACAATCCCGACCGGTCTGATCGGTGTGATCTTTAAGGATTATGTTGAGCAGGCCAATCAGATTGCACTGATCCCGGCATGCTGTCTGATGGTGACGGCTGTATTTCTGGTGATTGCTGACATGGTGGAGCCGGGCAGCAAGCGGCCGAAGAATATTTCCTATGGGGAGGCGGCAATGATCGGCATTTCCCAGGGCGTGGCAACACTGCCGGGAGTATCCCGCTCCGGAACGACGATCACGGCATGTCTGCTCTGTGGCTTTGACAAGAAGTTCGCAGTAAAATATTCGTTTATTATGTCGATACCGGCTGTACTTGGTGCTGTAGTTCTGGAGGTCAAGGATCTGGCGACGCTGACGTTAACACAGACGGATATTATCTACTGCATTATTGCGATGGTCGTGGCGGCAGTCTCCGGTTATCTGGCGATCCGCTTCATGATGGGACTGATCCGTGGAAGACGTTTTAAATATTTTGCGATCTACTGTGCCGTAGTCAGTGTGGCATCCGTGATCGCACTGTTGAGAGGATAAGGATAATCTGTTTTTTGGGATATTCGGATCGCATTATTGGGAGGACAATCTGCCGGGACATCAATCCCGGTATTATGTAAGAAATGAGGAATGAGGAAACATATGGCGGCAGCAAAGAAATCAACCGTAAGAAATTCAGGGGCTTCGTCCCGGTCTGCTTCCGGACGGGGGAGCACGGGAACGCGTAAAAGCGCAGGTTCCGGAAAACGTACATCGACCGGGAAAAAGACCTCCGGAAATAAAAAGCCTGCAGCAAGGAAATCATCGGGCAAATATAAAAGAACAGCCGAGGAGATCAACACATACAAGGATCAGCTTGCGTTTGAGACGGGAATTACCATTCTGGTTATCTCCATTATCAGCGTATTTTTCTATCTGAGCTTTTTCGGCTTATGCGGAAAGATCGGAATCATTTTGACAGGTCTGCATTTTGGTTTTTTCGGATGGATCTCGTGGCTGATGCCGGCGCTTGTGGTGATCGGCTATGTGTTTACCGTGGTCAATCCGGGAGACCGCCGGGTACCGCGTAAGCTCATCAGTGCCGGAGCATTTTTGATACTGCTCGGTGCTTTGACGGAGCTGATCCTCCGACCGGAGATTCTAACAGAATACTTTACCAGCAATCATGTATTGCATCATGATTATTTTCAGTGCCTTTATATGTCATTGGAGGATGTGGCAAAGTACGGAAAAGGCAGTGGTGGTATTATAGGAAGAGGAATCGCGGACGGTCTTTCTGCCTTGATCGGCAAGGGTGGCGCCGGAGCGGTACTGTTTGGACTGATCCTTTTGAGTGTATATATTTTCCATGGGCTTGAAATGATGGCATCCCTTCGCAAGCGCAATGCCTACAAGGAACAGATGGAAGAGGAGTACGGCAGATTTGTGCAGGAGGAGACGGATTACAGAGAACCGTCTTACCGTGTGATCCCAAAACGCAGACAGGAGCCGGCAGCTACTGCGAGAAACGAGGCTTCTCTGCAGGCAGTAGATCTGAAAGCGGCGGGAGAGCGGCTGGATGAGATGGAGGCAAAGGAGAAGGAAGAACGTCTTGCTGCGAAAAAGCAAAAGGAAGCGCTCAAAAAGCTGGAAAAACAAAAGAAAAAAGAGCAGGACGCTGCCGCAAAGGCATGGGAGGCAGCAAAGCCGGAGAACCGTAAGGACGAGGCTGACCTTAGTGTTCCTGTGGGAATGCAGGAGATTGCCGGTGAGCCGGTTGAGGAGCATCAGCATTCCGGAAATGCTTCCGAAAGGGATAAGCAGACGGACGAAAGCATGACGCGTGAGTGGCTGTCTGCAAACGAACCGACAGCGGCAGAGATGCCTGCGAAGGAACAGATTAAGTCCGAACAAAAGCCGATGGATATTCCAATCTACCGGGAGGAAATGAACCATAAATTCCGTGGTAATTCTGAGACGGAGACAGTTTCCGGTGAACCGACAGCGGAAACGGGAAGAGGCGCCTCAACCGGAAAAGAAACAGCATCCTTGTCCGGGAAAGCAGACCATACGGAAAGTGTGACCGGAACAGCAGGGAATGCCGGAATAACCGGCACAGCAGGCACCGCTGTTGCCAACGCTGCCGCAAATGCAGCGACAAACCACAGTGATTTAGAACCGGCTGCCGGGATGCAGGAGGAAGCTGCAGCTTCCCATGTGCCGGGAACGGTTCCGAGAAAGAAGTCTGCACCGAAGAAGCAGACAGCACATGGACGGATTGGCGGGGACGATTATGTTTCCGGTTCGGATACATTTAATGCATTAAATGACAGCAAGGTGGATAATCGAAAGATTCCATATCAGTTTCCGCCGATCGATCTGCTGAGTCTGCCACCGAAAGCGCAAAACGGCGTCAGTGATAATGACCTGCGTGAGACAGCGATGCGGCTCAAGGACACGCTGCAGAGCTTTAATGTTGATGTAGAGATGGGGGCTGTGACCTGCGGACCTACGGTGACGCGTTTTGAGGTGCTGCCGGCACAGGGCGTTCGTGTCAACAAGATCACGAATCTTGCCGATGATCTCAAGCTGAGCCTTGCAGCACCAAGCATCCGTATTGAGGCACCGATCCCGGGAAAGTCTGCGGTTGGCATCGAGGTGCCAAACGATATTCCGAGCGCAGTGCATTTCAGAGAGCTTCTGGAAGGCGAAGCGTTTGATAAGGCAAAGAGTCCGGTGGCGTTTGCGGTTGGTAAGGATATCGGCGGCAAGGTTATTGTGACGGATATTGCAAAGATGCCGCATCTGTTGATCGCCGGTGCGACAGGTTCCGGTAAATCCGTCTGCATCAATACGCTGATCATGAGTATTTTGTATAAGGCGGATCCGAATGAGGTTAAACTGATCATGATCGATCCGAAGGTCGTTGAATTAAGTTGTTACAACGGGATTCCACATCTGTTCTGTCCGGTCGTGACCGATCCGAAGGAAGCGGCGGCGTCCTTAAACTGGGCGGTGCGCGAGATGATGGATCGTTACAATAAGTTTAAAGAGCTTGGTGTGCGTAATATCGCCGGCTACAACGAGAAGATCAAGAGTGTGGAAGATGCGGAGGCGGCAGGCTATACGCATATGCCTCTGCTTGTGATCATCGTGGATGAGTTTGCCGATCTGATGATGGTTGCTTCCAAAGAGGTAGAGGATGCGGTATGCCGTCTGGCACAGCTTGCAAGAGCGGCAGGAATCCATCTGATCCTTGCAACGCAGCGTCCGTCGGTTAATGTCATTACCGGTGTCATCAAGGCGAATATTCCGTCCCGAATTGCATTTTCGGTATCCTCTGCCATTGATTCCAGAACCATTCTGGACAAGGGTGGTGCAGAGAAGCTGTTGGGAAAGGGTGATATGTTATTCTTCCCGTCCGGCTATTCCGAGCCGGTTCGTCTGCAGGGTGCCTTTGTGTCAGATAAGGAAGTATCCGATGTTGTTTCATTCCTTTGTGACCACAATGAGACGCCGGTTTACAATGACAAGGTGACCGAAATTGTGGACATGCCGGCAGGAACAGACAGCTCCTCCGAGGAAAAGAAATCGGATGTTGACGAATATTTCGAGGAGGCGGGACGCTTCGTGATCGATTCCGGCAGAGCGGCCGCAGGTCAGCTGCAGCGCAAGTTCTCCATTGGCTTTAACCGCGCCGGAAGGATCATTGACCAGTTAAATAAGGCAGGGGTTGTCGGACCGGCGGTTGGAACAAAACCACGTCAGGTGATGATGACTATGGAGCAGTTTGATGCCTATCTGGGAGGCAGTGAAGCGGAGAGTGGATCGGAGGATCCATATGCGCTGGCACATGATTTTGTGGATGAGCAGGGAAGCGAAGTGATAGAATGAATGTAGAGAATAGTGGATGCAAAGGCTTGCTGGTTACGAATGCTTTCTTAAGAACCGGAAAGTTTGTAGAACATTATGAATGGCTCAGAGAAGCGGCAGTACGGTGTGGCATGTCACTTCATATGACAGAGAATGATGAGCATCTCTGCTGTATTGGAGAGCCGATGGAGTGGCTGAACGAATATGACTTTGTAATCTATTGGGATAAGGATATTTCCTATGGGAAACAGCTGTCCGATTTTGCGGACAGACAGGGCATTCCGGTCTTTAATAAAATTGATGCGATTGCGGCGTGTGACGACAAATGTGAAACATATCTGAGGCTTGCCGCATGGAACCAGAGTCATACGGAGGAAAAAGTGAAGCTTCTGCCAACCATCGTGGCACCGATGACCTATGCTAATATCGGATATACAAAGTCCGATTTTTTGGACACAGTAGAAAAACGTCTTGGATATCCGATGGTGGTCAAGGAGTGCTTTGGTTCCTTTGGCATGCAGGTATATCTGGCACATGACAGAAAAGAGCTGGAGGAGCTTACAATAAAACTTGGCGGCGTACCGTTTCTTTATCAGAAATTCCACGAGGCAAGCAGCGGCCGCGATGTGAGACTGCAAGTTGTCGGAGATCAGGTGGTTGCGGCGATGGAGCGATATTCGGAGAACGGAGATTTCCGTGCCAATATTACAAACGGTGGCAGCATGAAGGTATATGAGCCGTCGGATGCGGAATGTCAGCTGGCGGTGCAGACGGCACAGATTCTGGGGCTTGATTTCTGCGGTGTGGATCTTTTGTTTGAAGAGAGCGGTGGTGTGGCAGATATTGTGTGTGAGGTCAATTCCAATGCGCATTTCAAAAATATCCACACCTGCACCGGCGTCAATGTGGCGGAAAAGATTATGGAATATATCCGAAACAAACTGAAATAATAGGCTGTTGTGAGAGGAATTCATACAAATGAAAAGGGCATATTTGATCTATCAAAAAGACGAAGCTGAGAAAAACAAAGGCTTTATTGAATTGTTCCGACAGGCAGGAAAGAGAGAAAAAATTGATTTTTCGTATGTGCCTGTTACCGAGTATCAAAAGGCATCCGAAGAGAAGCTTCCGGACCTGGTTCTGAACCGGACGAGAGATCCTGAGGTTAGCCGCTGGTATGAAGAAAGAGGGGTTCCGGTTCATCATGACAGCCGTCTGGTTGCACTTGCCAATCATAAATATCAAATGATACGGTATTTTGAGGAGAAGCTTCCGGAAACGGTGCGGCAGCATAAATGGTGTCCCACCACCAAGTTTGTACCGGATGCATCGAAGCTTTGCAGCGATGAAGCAGTGGAGCGATCTTTGACGGAGGGCTATGAGGTGATCAAGTCGGTTTCCGGGCATGGAGGCAGTGAAGTGTTTCTTATGGAGAACCGCAGGCAGTGGGAGCAGGTTCTTGCCGGCAGGGAGGTTATCCTGCAGGAAAAGATCGAATGCCACAGCAGCGATATGCGTGTGTATGTTCTATTTGGAGAGATTTACTGTGCGATGCTCCGGGAGGGAAAGGATGATTTCCGGTCGAATTTCTCTCTGGGAGGAAGTGTCCGAAAAATGGGACTTACTGATTTGCAGAGAAAATATATTGACTGTTTTATAAAATGTCTGCCGGAGTATGAAAAAGGCATGTACAGTATTGATTTTCTGCCAACGGATGACGGAGGTCTTCTGTTTGATGAGGTGGAGGAGATGGTTGGCTGCCGGATGCTGTATCAGCACACCGAATACGATATTGTCGCCGATTATATAAAGAAACTGAATTTATAGGTGGTATGCGGATACAGATGGAAAAGTATCTGTGTGGAATGGATAACTATTGTAATTTACATGTCATGTATGGTAAGATGATTAACATATGTTATATGACTTACGAATGGAGGATTTTTATGAAGACAGATATTGAGATTGCACAGGAAACCGTGATGGAACCGATTCAGAATGTCGCAGCACAGCTCGATATTTCGGCAGATGACCTTGAATTTTACGGAAAGTACAAGGCAAAGCTTACGGATGAGCTGTGGGATTGTGTGAAGGATAAGCCGGATGGAAAGCTGATCCTGGTGACGGCGATCAATCCGACTCCTGCAGGAGAGGGAAAGACAACCACAACTGTAGGTCTTGGTCAGGCATTTGCAAAGCTTGGCAAAAAGGCAGTTATCGCACTTCGTGAGCCTTCGCTCGGACCTTGCTTTGGTATCAAGGGCGGTGCTGCAGGCGGCGGCTATGCCCAGGTTGTACCGATGGAGGATTTAAATCTCCATTTTACAGGTGATTTTCATGCGATCACCTCTGCCAACAATCTGTTAGCGGCTATGCTTGACAACCATATCAAGCAGGGAAATGCGCTCCGCATTGATACAAATCAGATCGTATGGAAGAGATGTATGGATATGAATGATCGTGTTCTGCGAAACATCGTTGTCGGTCTTGGAAGACCGGTGGATGGTGTTGTCCGCGAGGATCATTTCATTATTTCTGTTGCTTCCGAGATCATGGCAATCCTTTGTCTGGCAGATAATATGAAGGATCTGAAGGAAAGACTGGGACGCATCATTGTTGCTTACAATTATGATGGAGAGCCTGTTTTTGCAAAGGATCTGCAGGCAGTCGGTTCTATGGCTGCTCTGTTAAAGGATGCGATCAAGCCGAATATCATTCAGACTGTTGAGCATACACCGGCATTGGTACACGGAGGTCCTTTTGCAAATATTGCGCACGGCTGTAACAGTGTCCGCGCAACGAAGACCGGCTTAAAGATTGCGGATTACTGCATAACGGAGGCAGGCTTTGGTGCTGATCTCGGTGCAGAGAAGTTTATGGATATCAAGTGCCGTATGGCAGGCTTAAAGCCGGATGCGGTTGTACTGGTAGCAACAGTACGTGCACTGAAATATAACGGCGGTGTTGCAAAGGAGGACTTAAGTGCCGAGAATCTGGAGGCTCTTAAGAAGGGAATCGTCAATCTGGAGAAGCATATTGAGAATGTTGCCAAATTCGGCGTGCCATGTGTTGTTACATTGAACCGTTTCGTGACAGATACGGATGCAGAGCTTGACTTTGTCAAGAAGTTCTGTGAGGAGCGCGGCTGTGATTTTGCGCTCTCCGAGGTATGGGAGCACGGCGGTGAGGGAGGAATCGCTCTGGCCGAGAAGGTATTAAATACACTTGAGAATAAGGAAAGCAAGTTTGCACCTCTTTACGATATAAAGCTGCCGATCAAAGACAAGATCGAGACGATCGCAAAGGAAATCTACGGAGCAGGAAGTGTCAGCTATGCACCGGCTGCTGCACAGGCGATTGCACGTCTGGAGAAGCTTGGCTATGGTGAGCTTCCGGTATGTATGGCAAAGAACCAGTATTCTTTATCGGATGATCCGAAGCTTCTCGGATGTCCAAAGGATTTCCCGATCAACATCCGTGAGGTTTATGTATCTGCGGGTGCAGGCTTTGTGGTTGCGATCACCGGAACCGTTATGACAATGCCCGGTCTCCCAAAGCATCCGGCGGCAGAGGGCATCAATGTGAATGAGGATGGTGTGATCACCGGTTTATTCTAAAACAATCTGGCACCATAAAAAATATAAAAACTGGCAGTTTTCATGCTGTCAGTTTTTTTTTATGATAATACAAGTTGCAGGTCTCAACGAGAACCGGCAAATAATACATCACGAAAGAAGGACAATTACTATGACTAAGAACACAGAAACCTTATCAGGTGCAGAAGCAGTACAGGCTGGATTTTCCCACAGCAAGACAATCGAGATCACAATGGCAGCATTATTTATTGCGCTGACATATGTGGCAACCGCATTTATCAATGTGCGTATTCCGTTTCTGGCGGCCAATGGCGGTCTGATCCATCTTGGTAATATTCCGCTTTTTGTTGCGGCAGCACTTTACGGAAAGAGAACGGGAGCGCTTGCAGGAGCATTTGGTATGGGGTTATTTGATCTGACATCCGGATGGGTATCCTGGGCACCGTTTACCTTTGTAATCTGCGGGCTCATCGGATTTGCATTTGCAGTCGTTGCCGGTAAGAAGGCAGGAAAGGGACGCCTTGTTCTGGCTGTATTTGTAGCGGCACTTATCAAGGTAGTCGGATATTATATTGCAGAGATTTTCCTTTACGGAAGCCTTGTAGCACCGGTTACTTCTATTCCCGGCAATCTTGTTCAGATCTTTGTTGCAGGTGTGATCGCAGTACCTGTTATCCTGGTACTTCAGAAAGTGCTTCATAACTAATACCGGTAAGGAAGAGTTTGAGAGGAGATGGAATAAATGGACGTATTGAATAATACAGACATTAAGATCATGACGCCGGGACCGACACAGGTCGCCGATAATGTGTACCGTGCAAGAAGTCTTCGTACGACCAATCCCGATCTGGATCCGGCATTTTATGATTTTTACAGAGATACCTGTCATTTGTTTGGTAAACTGATCCATACAAAGAACGCATGCTTTATCCTTGGCGGCGAGGGAATCCTTGGACTGGAGGCAGCCTGTGCTTCCCTGACCGAGCCGGGGGATCGCGTGCTTGTCATTGACAACGGTATTTTCGGAAAAGGCTTTGCAGATTTTGTTTCAATGTATCAGGGAGATCCTGTGACATGGTCGCTTGATTATCATAATCCGCTTGTGCCGGAAGTGCTTCGGGATTATCTGGAAAAGGATCATGCGTTTAAGTATGCAACGCTTGTGCACAGCGATACGCCGAGCGGTTTGTTAAATCCGGTGGAAGCATTGTGTCCGATCCTGAAGGAATATGGCATTTTAACAGTGGTTGATTCCGTGACAGGCATGTTTGCGGACGAACTTGATGTGGACAGGGCACAGATTGATATTGTCTGCGGCGGTTCCCAGAAGGCACTCTCAGCACCGCCGGGACTTACTCTGGTAGCAGTCAGCGAGGATGCTTTCGCGGCAATGCATCAGAGAAAGGAACCAATCCGTTCCTTCTATGCGAATCTTCTGACCTTTGAGACATATTATGAGGATCAGTGGTTCCCATATACGATGCCGGTCAGCGATATTATGGGATTGCGTCAGGCACTGGAAAATGTTGCTTCTGATCCGGAGCATCTGAAGCGTCATGCGGTGATTGCCGCTGCAACAAGAAAAGCATTGACAGATGCAGGTCTTACGTTGTATCTTGAAAGTGGTTTCGCTTCTTCCGTAACCGTATTTTATGTTCCGGAGGGAATGAAGGCACAGGATATTTTAGACACAATGGTAAAAGAGCATCATATTATGATCGCCGGCTGCTTTGATGTGCTGGCGGGCAAGGTGATCCGTATCGGACATATGGGCAACAATGCCAATGAAGCAGATATGACTGTAACGCTGGCAGCACTTGATAAGACCTTACAGAGTCTTGGCTTTACAGGAAAGGCGGACATGGCAGAAGGCTTTACGTCATATATGAACGCACATAAATAGAACGACCGTTGTGGGAAAGGCATAGGTCATTTTCATGAAGCAGTTGAAGGAAGATCTGAAGAATCAGACATTTCATCCGGTTTATCTTTTATACGGAGAAGAGGATTATCTGAAGCGGATGTACCGCGACAGGCTCACGAAAGCAGTCCTTGGGGATGGGGATGAGATGAATTATTCTTATTTTGAGGGGAAAGACATCGATTTTCCAACGCTTCGGGAAGCGGCCAATACCCTTCCCTTTTTTAGTGACCACCGTATTATCGTGGTGGAGAACAGCCGGATGTTTAAGAACGCTTCGGAAATGGCGGATTATCTTCCGCAGATGCCGGATACCACGGTCATTGTTTTCGTGGAGAAGGAAGTAGACAAGCGCAATAAATTATATAAGTACGTCAATAAAAACGGTGTTGCAGTCGAAATGACCACTATGACGGAACGGGAACTGAAGGCATGGGTGGCTGTGATCCTGAAACAGAACGGCAGGAAAATGTTAGAAAGCACCGCCTCCTATTTTCTGGAGCAGGTGGAAAATTCCATGACCAATGTGAAAAATGAGCTCGATAAGCTGATCTCCTACACAGAGGGGCGGGAGGAGATCGCCAGAGACGATATTGATGCGGTGTGCAGTGTGCAGGTGACCGGCAGGATCTTCCAGATGATGGATGCCGTTGCCTCCGGCAATCAGGGGGAGACTCTGCGTCTGTATCATGATCTTCTGACACTGCGGGAAAGTCCGATGTCGATGCTGTATCTTCTGACCAGACATTTTAATGTGCTGCTTCAGGTAAAGGCGATGTCCGGCAGATACGATAAGTCTGAGATGGCAAAGAGAGCAGGAGTGCCGCCGTTTGCAGTCGGTAAGTATCAGTCTCAGTGCCACCGCTTTTCCGGGGAGAAGCTTCGACGAATGCTGGATGCCTGTATCGAAACGGAGTATCAGTTTAAGCGGGGCAGTATCGGAGACCAGCTTGGTGTCGAGCTTTTACTGATCTCCTTTGCACAATCCTGAGTATTTTTGGATATTTTTGAAAATAACAGTTGACAATACCAAATAAAGATGGTAATATACTAATCGTGCTCGCGAGAAAAGCTTGCGAGCGGATATGCGGAAGTGCTGGAATTGGCAGACAGGCTAGATTCAGGTTCTAGTTCGGATTTCCGAGTGAGGGTTCAAGTCCCTTCTTCCGCATTCTTTCTTATATAAAACTCCTATTTGAGAAACCGGATCGGTTTCTTTTTTTTATTTCATTGGTTTTATTCGTATTTTATCCGTTAAAAATATTTTCTGTTTTACTCCTGTGACAATCTTGTGAATTCGGAATAATTTCTTGACTTCTTATATATTTTCGGTAGAATAGAAAGTAGCGTTTTATTTTTGAACGTGATAATTACCGAGTGGAGGAGTAAACATGAATTCATCAAAAAAAATCATGAACAAGCAGAACAACGAGAAGGACAATAATGTATCTTCTAACGTATCTGCAGCAAAAGGGAATAAGAGATTGTCCGGTGGCGGCGTCAGTGATGTCAAGAAGATCATCATCGGTGCAGTCTGTGTGATCATTGTACTTGTACTGTGTATCGGTGTTGGTATTCAGCAGTTCCAGCCGAAGGTAGTTCTTACTATCAATAACACAAAGCTGACGATGGATGATCTGATGTACCCGATCTATGAGCGTGAGAGTGCATATCTGCCATATGATGAGATGTATCAGATGTATACAGGAAAGTCCATCTGGGACAACAACTACATGGGAAGCGATAGAAATGTAGATTCTTCTCTGGCTACAAACTCAGCCGGTTTAAAGCAGGAGATCATTGATGCGGAGACAGAGTATCAGATTCTTTATTCTGAGGCAAAGAAGGCAGGTTACAAGTTAAGTGCAGATGACAAGAAGGAAGTCCAGAAAGAGGTTTCCAAGGCACTTAAGGGTCTTTCCTTTACACAGAAGCTTCGTCTGAATATTTCCAAGAGCAAGCTGACAAAGCGTTTTGAGAAGCGTAAGCTTGCAGATAATTATAAGAACGACCAGACAAAGGAATTAGATAAGACCGTTGATGAGAAAGCAGCAATCAAGGATATTACCAAGAAGGATTACAGAGAGTACAAGGTACAGTGCTATGCATATTCTACCTCTGCGACAGATTCCAACGGAAAGGCAGAGAAGCTCTCTGACAGTAAGCTTGCAAAGCTGGAGAAGGAGTTGAAGGCATTATATGAAAAGTCAGCCGATGCCAAGGACTTCAAAAAGCTTCTGGAAGATGACAGCAAGTCTGATATCGATTTCTCTGATACAAGCTTCACGGAGAAGGACGGATGGAGCATGGTTACAGACAAGAAGCTTCTGAAACAGATCAAGGAAATGAAGAACAACGAGATTTCGGATATTATCAAGGACGAGAAATCAGGTCATGTTCTTTTCGTAAAAATGATTAACAATAATTCTCAGGACAGCTACAAGGATGCATGTGATTCAGCGATCCAGACTGCACAGAATGAAGCATATGACAAGTGGTATCAGGGCGTTCTCGAGAATTATAAGGTATCAGAGACTACAGATGTATGGGATGATGTCAAGATTGGTACTGTTACAACTGACATTGTTACAGCAGCAGATTTAGAGAAGATGAATCAGGATTCTTCTGATGCAACTTCAGGTAAGTAGGATACCGGTTGACAAATGATCCATTACGGCACTGATCAGAAACAGGAGGAAAAAATGGGACAGGTAAAAAGAATTTACGTGGAGAAAAAGGCTCCTTATGCAGTTCGCGCAAAAGAACTGAAGGAGGAAGTGAGACAGTATCTCGGGATTACCGCACTGCGTGATGTCAGAGTGCTGATCCGTTACGATGTGGAGAATCTCAGCGATGCCACTTACAAGCAGGCACTGATGACGGTATTTTCAGAGCCGCCGGTAGATAACTGCTACGAGGAAAGCTTTACAATGGATCCGGATGCATTCTGCTTTTCGGTGGAATATCTTCCGGGACAGTTTGACCAGAGAGCGGATTCCGCGGAACAGTGTGTGAAGCTTCTGAATGAGAAGGAGGATCCGGTGATCCGGTCTGCAACTACTTATGTATTTGAGGGAGAGATCAACGAAGAGGATCGCAGCCGGATCAAGGAATACTGTATCAATCCGGTGGATTCCAGAGAGACCAACGAAAAGAAGCCGGAGACACTGGTACAGAAGTTTGATGAGCCGGCAGATGTTGCAATTTTTGACGGATTCCAGAGCATGCCGGAGGATGAGCTTAAGAAACTGTATGATTCTCTGAATCTGGCAATGACATTCAAGGATTTCCTTCATATCCAGAAGTATTTTGCAGGGGAGGAGAAAAGAGATCCTTCCGTGACAGAGATCCGTGTTCTGGATACATATTGGTCTGACCACTGCCGTCATACCACATTTCTTACAGAGCTTAAGAATGTTTCTTTCGATGAGGGTTATTATAAGAAGCCGATCGAGGAGACTTATCAGGAATATTATGCAGCACATAAGGAGATGTTTGCCGGAAGAGACGACAAGTTTGTTTCTCTGATGGATATTGCACTTCTCGCAATGCGTCAGCTCAAGAAAGCCGGCAAACTGGATGATATGGAGGAGTCCGATGAGATCAATGCATGCTCCATTGTTGTTCCGGTTGAGATCGATGGAAAGGAAGAGGAGTGGCTTGTATTCTTCAAGAATGAGACACATAACCATCCGACCGAGATCGAGCCGTTCGGTGGTGCTGCAACCTGTCTTGGCGGAGCGATCCGTGATCCGTTGTCAGGAAGAGGCTATGTATATCAGGCGATGCGTGTGACCGGAGCTGCTGATCCGACTGTATCCATGAAGGATACACTTCCGGGCAAGCTTCCACAGCGTAAGATCACTACAGGAGCTGCACATGGCTATAGCTCATATGGTAACCAGATCGGACTGGCAACAGGACTTGTCAATGAGGTTTATCATCCAAATTATGTGGCAAAGCGTATGGAGATCGGTGCTGTTATGGGGGCTGCTCCAAGACGTAATGTAATCCGTGAGAACAGTGATCCGGGCGATATCATCATTCTTCTTGGCGGACGTACCGGTCGAGATGGTATCGGTGGAGCAACCGGTTCTTCCAAGGCTCACACAACTAAGTCCATTGATGTCTGCGGTGCTGAGGTTCAGAAGGGTAATGCACCGACGGAGCGTAAGATCCAGCGTCTGTTCCGCCGTGAGGAGGTCAGCTCCATTATCAAGAAGTGTAATGACTTTGGAGCCGGTGGAGTATCCGTAGCAATCGGAGAGCTGGCAGATGGTCTTGAGGTAAATCTGGATAAAGTACCTAAGAAATACGCAGGTCTTGACGGCACAGAGCTGGCAATCTCTGAGTCCCAGGAGCGTATGGCGGTTGTTGTTGCAAAGGCTGACGTTGACAGGATGCTTGGCTTTGCGGCTGAGGAAAACTTAGAGGCTGTTGTTGTCGCTGAGGTTACCGAGAGTCCGCGACTTGTCCTGAAGTGGAGAGGAAAGACGATCGTTGATATCTCCAGAGCATTCTTAGATACCAACGGTGCACATCAGGAGACGGACGTTGAAGTAACAATGCCGGATCAGGATAAGAATTATTTCAAAGAGAAGAAAGATGCACACGATCTGAAACGTGCATGGTTAGATACACTGCGTGATCTGAATGTATGCTCCCAGAAGGGTCTTGTGGAGATGTTCGACAGCTCCATCGGTGCTTCTACCGTGACAATGCCGTATGGCGGAAAGACACAGCATACACCGATCCAGACAATGATCGCAAAGCTTCCGGTACTGGAGGGCAAGTGTGATACCGTTACAATGATGAGTTATGGCATGGATCCATATCTGACAAGCTGGAGCCCATATCATGGAGCCGTTTACGCAGTGATCTCCTCCGTGGCAAAGATTGTTGCTGCCGGCGGTGATTACAGCAAGATACGTTTTACTTTCCAGGAGTATTTCAGACGTCTTGGCACGGATCCGAAGCGCTGGGGTGAGCCGATGGCAGCCCTGCTTGGTGCCTACGATGCACAGATGAAGTTAGGCCTTCCGTCAATCGGAGGTAAGGACAGTATGTCCGGTTCCTTCAACGATATTGATGTACCTCCGACACTCTGTTCGTTCGCAGTAGATGTTGCAACGCTTCAGGATGTCGTTAGTCCTGAACTGAAGCAGCCGGGCAATGTGCTTGTTAAGTTTGATATTGAGAAGGACGAGTATGACCTTCCTGTATATTCACAGCTTATGTCCCTGTATGCAGCAATCACAGAGCTGATCCACCGAAAGAAGATTGCTTCTGCATATGCGGTTGGTTTTGGCGGTATCTGCGAGGCTGTCAGCAAGATGGCATTCGGTAATGAGCTTGGTGTGACAATGAATGACAGCTTATCCATTGATGAGCTTTTTGCAAAGGATTACGGTTCTATTATTGTTGAAATGACTCCGGAGGATTTTGCGGAATTAAAGATTGCCGGCAAGCAGATCGGAACCGTAACCGAGCAGCCTAACTTCGTAGCAGGCACAACCTCTATCTACATGAAGGAGGCATATGAGGCTTGGACCGGTCGTCTGGAAGAGGTATTCCCAACCAGATCCGGCGTTGAGCAGAAGGTATTAGAAGATACGCTTTATGATGCAAAGCAGGTATATACCGCACAGAGAAAGCTGGCAAAGCCAAAGGTATTTATTCCTGTATTCCCTGGCACAAACTGTGAGTACGATACAACAAAGGCGTTTGAACAGGCAGGAGCAGAGGTTGAGACGCTTGTATTTAAGAATATGACAGAGAGCCAGATCGTGGAATCTGTCAACGCTTTCGAGAAAGCGATCCGAGAGAGCCAGATCCTGATGTTCTCCGGCGGATTCAGTGCCGGTGATGAGCCGGATGGTTCTGCGAAGTTTATCGCATCTATCTTCCGTAATCCGAAGATCATGGATGCTGTTCATGATCTGCTTCAGCAGAGAGACGGTCTTGCTCTTGGTATCTGTAACGGATTCCAGGCACTGATCAAGCTCGGTCTTGTGCCATATGGTGAGATCAAGCCTCAGACGGCAGATGCTCCGACATTGACAACCAACAGCATTGGACGTCATATCTCTAAGTCTGTTTACACAAAGGTAGTTACCAACAAGTCTCCATGGCTGATGCGTGCAGAACTTGGTGGTGTGTATGCAATTCCTGCTTCTCACGGTGAGGGACGTTTCGTTGCACCGGAGAATGTGATCAGGGATCTCTTTGCCAACGGTCAGGTGGCAACACGCTATGTTGATCTTCAGGGCAATCCGACGATGGATGAGGAGTTCAATCCGAACGGCTCTTATGCAGCAATTGAGGGTATCACAAGTCCGGATGGACGTGTTCTTGGTAAGATGGCGCACTCTGAGCGTATCGGAGAAGGTGTCGCTGTCAATATTTATGGAAACCAGAATCAGCATATTTTCGAGTCTGGCGTGTCATATTTCAAGTAAAATGATGCAAAAATTAAAAAAATAAAAAAAAGTGGTTGACAAATCACACGCTTTCCGATAGAATACTACTTGTGCTTGAGACAAGCGGTTGTCGGAAAGCGAAATGCACGAGTGGCTCAGTGGTGGAGTATCGCCTTGCCAAGGCGAGGGTCGCGGGTTCGAATCCCGTCTCGTGCTTGTT
>NZ_DBLXSO010000060.1:0-16630 GCF_057878315.1 Jutongia sp.
TCCATCTCACGATGGACACCCTTGCCTTCGGCTATATCCTTCCCACTACCGGGCGGATTCGGGACTTTAACCCGTTAGAAACGTGCGCCGCTAGGCGCACAACAAGAAAAGAGACATTGAAAACTATTCCATTTTCAATGTCTCTTTTTCTCTGCAGAGATATTATCTCATAAATTCATAACACTTCAGCAAAAGGTTCGAAAAAGCTCCGCTTTTGCCTTCGCACATCATCGCATTTCCATAATGATCTCGCGGGCAGTCTCCTCCGTCACCGGCGTTGCAAAGCTGCCCCCCTCGAATTCCACAATATCTCCGATCCCCTTCTGAACCACGAAACGAAGTTGTCCGTTCTTGACCTTCTTGTCGGTGTACAGTTTGCGAACGAGAGCCTCTCTGTCAATATAATCCGGGATCTGAACCGGCAGTTCCGCTCTCTCAAGCAGTGCAGTCACACGATCCGCCTGCTCCTTTGTCACATATCCGAGGCGGCATGCCAGATGAAGCTGTGCTACCAGTCCGATGGAAACAGCCTCTCCGTGAAGTAGTCTGTAATCACTGACCGTCTCGATCGCACGCCCGACTGTGTGTCCCAGATTCAGGACTTCTCTCAGACCGCTCTCGCGTTCATCCTTCATAACAACATGATATTTGATGCTGCAGTTCTGTTCTGCCATATGTTCGCAGAGTGCCGGATTCAGAGCAAGAAGCCCCTCCATGTTCTCCTCCAGGAAATCAAAGAACACGCCTTTCTCAGCCAGACATGCATGCTTGATCGTCTCTGCCATTCCGCTGGAAAGCTGTCTTGCCGGCAGCGTCTTCCAGGTAGCAATATCCAGATATACCTTCTGCGGCTGATTAAACAGACCGATCAGATTCGTGGCAAGCGGCGTATCAACCGCTGTCTTGCCGCCGACAGAAGCATCTGCTGCCGCAAGCAGCGTCGTCGCATAATTGACAAACGGCACACCTCTTCCATAGGTGCCTGCAATAAAGCCCGCAAGATCCGTTACAACACCTCCACCCACAGCGATGATCCCGCAGTCTCTGCGATACTCCTTCGCAAGCATCGCATCCTCTATGATCTCCTTTGTCTGACGCGTCTTACTCTTCTCCCCTGCCGGGAAGGTAAATACATTCACAATAAATCCATTATCTTCAAGCTTGCGCGCGATCGGCTCTGCATAAAGCTTCTCCACTTCACTGTCCGTGATCACTGCGAACTTCTTTCTGCCGCCTAACAAGCCATTCTTCATATCCTCAACAAGCTGATCCATCAGATCAAATCCGATCTCGATCGGATAGCTGTCATCCACAACCCGTTTTAATTCTACCTGAAATGTAGCCATCAAATCACCTCACCTTTCCTCCCTCTCCCAAGGGCAAAACCAGCGTTTTGCCCTCCAAGAATTGCTTCGCAATTCTCATTGGTTTTTAACTATGTTTTGGCATTTTTCTTTTCTCCCAAGGGCAAAACTGCAGACAGGGAACTGTGTCCTATTGTAACACAGTTCCCTGTTTCTGACTACGTCTTCACTTGAATTTATTTCCCCTTAACCGGCTATTTGTCGATTCCTTCTCCCCCGACGACACCGGAGGACATTTCCCATTGTCCTTCATAATAGTTGACGTGACCAAGCTTTTCCAACACCTTCAGCGTCTCGCTGCATTTTTCCGTAATCTGTACCACCTGCTCTGTATCATTGTCCTGATTGACAACACCAACATAAAAACAGTTGACCGATTTCATATGAAGCGTATCGCATCGTCCGGCTTCAATATCTTTACATACAGCCTCATACAATGCATCACGGATCTCCTGCTGTTTTTTATTCGATTTATCCCACGACCAGCAATGAAGTACACCTGATCCCCAAGGTTCCTCCTCATTTCCTTCCTCATCAATTTCAATCGGATCCGTATATCTCTCTTCCACATACATTTTTCTCTGAATATGCTCTTTATACTTTTCTCCATAAATCATCTCACACATATCATCTCTGTTTTCCAGATATTTTTCCAGTTTATTTACAACGGCTTCTCCCGACTCTACCGGATAGATACATTTTCGTTTTCCCCCTTTGAAATGATATGTAATCTCTATCGTATCCCTCGTCTCGTCATCGCTGTTGTTATCCAGATTACGTCCATATTTCAGGATTGCCTTGTTCTGCTTATAAATTTCATCAATCCCTTTAGCATCTTTCAATGAAAGAAACGCTTTCTGATAAAAATAATCCTCGTCTCCAAACTGGATCCGGACATCCACTTCGGTAATGTTGTTTCTTGCAGGAATTTTTGTTCCTATCTGTCCGTCTCTGACTCCAACCAGACCAAGCATCATCAGAACAGCAAATAATGCCATCCGCCAGTAAGACGTTTTCCTCCATATAAAGAAGGTCTTATCGAGGATCATATTGCTGAGCAGATAGAACAATACGGTTCCAACCCCCACAAGCACCAGGATGATTCTAAAGATCCTGCCATATGCATAACTGCTGATTGTAGTGCCAAAGCACAGCTCATAGACCGCAAGCGCAAACAAAAGGCTGGTGCAGAACACAAATACCACACGAAAGACCGGTCTTCCCCAGTTAAATGCAACCATATCCCCCGCCGATTCCAGCTTACGCGCACGGTAAAGCATCAGTGCAGCCACAACAAACAGAATTGCCGGAAGAATGTAATATGCCGTGGAACCAACCAATTGAAGCATTTCTTTGTAATTGATCACCCTGGTGTCATCTTGCAGAATGCGGTATACTGCAGGATTATTATTGCATATATTCCCCAGAAAATTATAGACCGGTGTCAGAACCTTCACGGTTTCTCCGTTCATATATCCGTAACTGCCGACCTGATTGCCGTAGACAAACAGCTCTGCCAGACTCGAATACAGCATATGCACTCCTGCCGCCAGAAAATTCAACACAGCATAGATCACAAGGCTCATAAACGGATTGCCTGTCAGCATGACAACAGCACATGCCAGACTGTAGAAAAAGAAGGTCTGGATCAGCCACTCGAGCAGATAGATCATTACAACAAAAATCACATTCAACCCATGAAACTGTGCGATCAGCGCAAGCAGAAGCTCAATGATAACCGGCGGTACGAGCAGGATTGCCAGACCTGCAAGATAATGACTCACAAACAGAGTCGTTCTTGTAAACGGAAATGAATGGATCGTATATGCATCCCGCTCTCTCGTCAGATACAAAAATACGCAGACAGCAACAACAATACCGGCGCTCATCGTATACGGAGAAAGACAGCTGTTTTTAATCAGCGTCACCATAAAAGACATTTTCTCATCCGTTCCGGCATGAATCGAGCTCATATAGGAAAGCTCAGACATCATCGGTGCAATGAGTACCAGAAGACCTGCTACAAGCTGAAGTGCCCATAACGGCCAGAATCTTGTGATATCCTTCCGGAATATCGTCTTATTAAATAATGATGTCTTTGACTTCATAATTCTCTCCTCCCAGTTCATAAATAAAGATTTCCTCCAGCGAAAGCGGCAGCATATCCATAACCAGCGGATGGAAGGTTTTCAGATAATCCGCCAATTCTCTCTGATCTCCTTTCACGATCATGGTGTGTACCTTACCAAGCTGTGTATCATTCATCACTTCAAAACGTCCCGTGATATCCGGCACCTCATCCCCCTCAAATGCCAGCTGCAGCTTAGTCACACTTTCCTGCAGATCACTTAACGAACGCTCTAAGATCACCTTTCCATGATGCATGATACCGACATGGTCACAGACATCCTCCAGCTCACGCAGATTGTGCGAAGAAACAAGCACGGTCATATTCTCCTCACTGACTGCATTTAACAGTATGTTCCAGATCTGACGGCGCATTACCGGATCAAGACCGTCCACCGGCTCATCCAACACCATAAGCTCCGGTTTACAGCTGATCGCCAGCAAAAATGCCGCCTGCTTCTGCATTCCCTTTGACATCCTGCGTATGTTGCGCTTCCGGTCCACTGCCGGAAAGCAGTCCATGAGCTTGTCAAAGAGCGCTGCATCAAACGTCGGATAAATCCCCTCATAATACTTCTTCATTTCCTTCAGATTCGCCTGCCGGAAATAAAATACATCATCCGGTATAAACGTAAGCTTGCGCTTCGCTTCCGGATTTTCGAAAACCGGCTCCCCATCAACAAGAAGCTCTCCGCTGTCCTGTCGGAATATTCCCGTCACATGGCGCAGTATCGTAGACTTTCCGGCTCCGTTTGGCCCCACCAGACCGTAAACTGCTCCTTTCGGCACATGAAAGCTTGCACGATCGAGTGCCTGAAAGTCCCCGAACTTTTTACATATATCCTTTCCCTGAATCACTTTAATCCCCTCCATTCTTTCATTTTGAAGCTGTACGAATCCGTTCTGCGAGTTCCTCCGGGCTCATTCCCAGAAACAATAGTTCCTTCACTGTTTTATCAAAGGAATCCAATAATTCGTTCTTTCGCCTGCCATCCATCTCCGGCACACCTGCCACGAAGCTCCCCCTTCCCGGAATGGTATACACATACCCTTCCTGCTCCAGTTCTCTGTATGCCCTCTGAATTGTATTCGGATTGATCGTCAGGGATGTTGCAAGCTCACGCACCGAAGGAAGCTTCTCATCCTTTTCCATAACTCCCTGTATGATAAGATGCCGGAACCCGTCCTTCACCTGCTCATAAATCGGTCTTGCATCACGGTAGTTCAGTTGTATCACAATTTCACCCCCTGTTCACCATTGCGTTCTATCTGTATGAACTCAACTAGTACACTAAGTATACTAGCACAGTATCTTTTGAAATGCAAGTATTTTTTACATTTATGCACTTTGACATTTTCTTAACATTTCTGTAATTTTTTCTTGTGTTTTTGCACAATTTGTTGTATAATCATGAACTGTAGTTAACATTAAGCGTAAAACTTTTGTAATATTTGGGGTTAATCATGAAACATAAATTAGCAAGAACTTTTGTAACATTAGCTTTATCCGTTGGTATTTTTGCTTCTCAGCTTTGTTCTACTTCTGTAGACGCCGCAAATACCACATTTAAACAGCAGATTTCTTTAGATCGTTATCAACGGTCAATTTCAAAGGGATTTCTCGGCAAATCCTATGGTATCGGAAGAAACCGGTACGTTTGTAATACATATGTAGAAAAGGCTCTGGAATCCTTAGAAACGGTTTCCTCCAAGGAAAGCTCTATTGCCGGCATCAAAACCATCAGTAAAAACATCCGTGTTCATAAAGGAAAGAAAAGTGTTCCAACCTCTTACGACTGGTCCGCATACCGTGTAAAGATTTCTTACACCTCCGGTACGTTGAATGAGGAGACGAACACCTACGACTGGAAAACCTCCAAGACAACGACAACCATCAAACGTCACAACAAGGGGACAAGCCTTAAGAAGCTTGAACTCGGCGATGTCCTGACCTACGGTCGCGGCGGCGGTCATGTCGCTCTTTATTTCGGAGAGTTCTCCAACATGACACAGGTTGCAAACCGTCTGGTGGAGCTCGGCGTTTATAAAAAAGGCGAGCTTAAGAAACACCGCGACAGCTACACAAATAAGAAGGGAAAACCAATCATCCGCAAATACAACGGATGTGGAACAAAATGGCGTATTCACGCAACCTCCAAGGGACTGCTGATTGATAACGCAATCGTCAGCAAGCGTTCCAATGGCACCTCCTCTTTCGGTAAGTGGAGCAAGACCATCGCTTCCGGCTTTACCATCTATAATGACAGCAAATCCAAAAAGTAAAACCTTATTCATTTCATATAATGACAGACAGGGCAGCTTACACATCAAGCTGCCCTGTCTGTTTTATGGTATCTAAAAATTCTCGTAATGTAGTGTAAAGCAGAGACAAAACGGTTTTGCCCTTTTATATCCTTCTGAGGATTCCACTATGTATCGTGCGTTGTCCGATCACAGAAACCGTTCCGGTCCGTTCTCAGACTGCACTGTTCCTGCAGCGCCCTTCTTCTCGCCTCCCCCGGCGTCATCCCAAACTCCCGTTTGAAGGAACGGATAAAAGACGATTCATGCTCAAAGCCACAGTCATATGCGATATCGCTGATCCTTTTCTGCGTATTGTACAGCAGTTCTCTGGCTTTTTGGAGCTTCTGTCGTCTGACATACTCCGCCAGAGGAACGCCATAATTCTCCTTAAATACAGACTGCAGATAGGTCGGAGACAAGTAGACATGCTTTGCAATCTCCTCAACGGTCAGCTTCTCTGTCAGATTGTCTCCTATATAGGAAAAAACATTTTTAAATATTTCATCTTCCTTACTCATATACTGTCTCACCTCCATGTCGGCTGTCATAGATCTGTCATATATATATTCCCCGGAGTGCACGGGCAGCAGCCTGCAGCGATCCCACCCGGGAAAAGTACTGTATCAAAATAATGATAGCATCAGAACAGACATCAGCATGCAGCAATCTCATCCTGATAATAATATGCCTGCTTTTCAAACATCGCCGCATATTTCCCGCCAAGCCTCATCAATTCCTGGTGACTTCCCTGTTCGATGATCCTTCCATTCTCAAACATATAAATCCGATCCGCATCCCTTGTTGTTGATAAACGGTGAGAAATAAAAATCACCGCAGCATCTCCGGCATTCTTCATCATATTGGTATTTAATTGATATTCCGCCAGTGGATCCAACGCACTGGACGGCTCATCAAGAATCGCAAGAAACTGCTTCCCCGTCCGTACAAACATCCTGGCGATCGCCACCTTCTGTGCTTCACCACCGGAAAGCATTGTGCCGTCCTCTCTGAACTCTCTTGTCATATTGGTATCCGGTCCATCCGGAAGACGGGAAAGCCTCTTTTCAAAATCTGCCTGCTTCAAAGCTTCAAGAATGCGCTCCCTGTCACCAACCTCCACTTCGTCCATCAATACATTCTCTGCCAGCGTCGCACCGTAGATCTGGTAATCCTGAAAAACCGCACCAATGCGTTCTCTGTATTCTCCGGTGCCGTACTCACGTATATCGTGTCCGCCGTAACAAATGCTTCCATCCGTCACATCATACAGATGCATCAGCAGCTTGACGAGGGTTGTCTTGCCGGCACCATTCTCACCAACAAATGCCACCTTCTCGCCCGGTTTGATCGTCAGTGAAATGTCGTGCAGCGTGTCTCTGTCCGCACCATCATACCGAAACGACATATGCTTCACTTCCAGCGTCTGGTGTTCCTGCGGCATCGGACAGATTCCCTGCTTATTCTCAATCTGTATCTCATAATCCACAAACCGCCGAAAACGCTCCGCAAACTGTCCCACCTTCTGAAAACGGACGAGCGCATAATTCATGCCATCCAGATTATTACGGATTCCTTCCTCCGCATTGTTCATCGCCGCAACGTCGCCCAGCGCAATGCTTTTGCGGACAAGCGCAAGATATCCCAGATAAACTGGTATCGCAAAGTCGGACATAACCGTAAATGTCGCGATCCAGTTCACCAGCGATAACAGGGCAATCTTCACACCAATCTCATGTGCCTTCCCGGTCACCTCCTCAACTGCCTCATTAAACTGAAGCTTCAGCGGGGTTCGGATATCCGACAGCTTGATCTCCTTGGCATATTCCGGCTGATAAAATACCCGTTTGGAATAATCCGCTTTTCGCATGATGCGCTTGTATTCCATCTCATAGTTATATTCATACTCTGTGATCTTGAAGCGCGTAATGATATTCACCACAAAGCCCACCAGCGGAAACACAGCGATCACCGGATCGACGGAAAGAACAAGCGCTCCCAGCGTCAATATTCCTGCCGCATTTCCAATGATATATCCGGTCGAGATCACTCCCAGCGTCAACATCTCTTCCGACTGGGATGCTGCGATCACAAAATCATCAAAATATTTCTTATTGTCATAGCAGATCAGATCAATATCTGCTGCCTTCCGGATAAACTTCCGCTGAACATCACCGGAGACACGCAGAAAGCGCACATCCGTCCAGTTCTGAACACCAATCTCGACGGCAGCGCTGATAAAAAGAATTGCAACGCCGCAAAGTACAAACAGAATGGAACGCACCAGATCCACATCCTGACGCTGCATGATCTGAATAAAATACTTTAAAAACAACGTACTGTATACGGCATATGTCACAGAGCAGACAAAAAATGCGATAAACACTGTGATCACTGCCCGCCGGTCAATCTCTACGGCAAACTTCATAATATATGCGACATTGGAGATCAATCGACGTAAAGATATCTTATCGTTCTTCGCATTGGTTTCATGATCCATATGCATATACCTCCCCTCTGTCCTTATAATTCCTTGCCTGCAGCCGAAACATCTCTGCATATTTCCCGTCAAGCTGCATCAGTTCATCATGGCTGCCCTGCTCCACAATCCTTCCGTGCTCCAGGAAATAAATCCTGTCTGCGATCCTCGCAGAAGAAAGACGATGCGAAATAAAGAATACCGTCCTTCCCTCGGAAGCCTCCAGCATGTTGTTGTACATATTAAACTCGGCGATCGGATCCAGTGCACTCGATGGTTCATCCAGGATCACAATATCCGGCTTCTTGGCAAATACACGGGCGATCGCAATCTTCTGCGCCTGTCCCCCTGAGCAGATAAAGCCCTTATCATCAAACTCCTTTGTCACCATACTGTCGATACCGTCCGGAAGCTTTTCAAGCACGTCTGCAAATTGTGCTTTCTCAAGAGCTTCCACGACAAGCGCTCTCTCCTCCTCATTCTCCGGTTCCTTCATCAGCACATTATGGGAAAGCGGCAGTGAAAATATCTGCAGATCCTGAAATACGGCACCAAAGTGCCTCTGGTAATCTCTCTTGTCATATTCCCGTATATCCACGCCATCCACCATGAGCTTTCCCCCGCTGATCGGATAAAGTCCCATCAAAAGCTTTACAAGTGTTGTCTTGCCGGCACCATTCTCTCCGAGAAGAGCAATCCTCTCTCCCTTGCGGATGTGAAGACTCAGATCGCGAATCGTCTCATGGTCGCTGCCGTTATACCGGAAACTGACATGATCAAAAACAATGTCACCGAGCGGCTGATCCACCTTGCGCTTTCCGCTCTCCACAGTTTCCTCATCCATCTCAAGAAACTGCTGAAGATTATTCATATACATGCAGTTCCTGCCTGCCTCCATATAATTCCTGATCGCTGTTTTGACACGCCATGCAAAATAATCAATACTTCCCAGTGTTGCCACATACAGACCGATCTTCGCCGCTCCTGTCGTCTTTAATACGACGCTGACATAGATATATGCCAGAAGGATCGGCAAAACAAAGATCACCAGCTCCTGCAGCTGCCTGAGCATATGGATCCTGCGGTACATCGTCACATAAAGCTCATATCTGCTGTCATAGCTTTCCTTATGCTCCCGCATCAATACCTTTCGGATATCATACAGTCTTATCTCTCCTGCATATTTTTTCTCATAAAACACCCGCTTTACATACTCGGCGGTGCGCTTGTCCCTTGTCTCCTGTGTTCGAAGCTCATACTGAAGCGTATTGATCCTCGAGCTGAACATAAAGGATGCAATGATCGACGGCAGCGAAAACACCAGGATCACCGGATCAACCCTTGCGATCAGAAACATTGCCGCCACAGCAGACAAAGCACAGCCTGTTGCCCAGGTCAGTGCATTCAGACCATCCATTGCCTTTGTCAGACACTCGTCGAGTGCACGCGCAAACCTGTCGTAAAAATCCGGCTGTTCATACTTCGTCAGTTCAATGCGCACAGCTTTGTCAATCACCTTATTGAATATGTACGCATATACTCCCGGTGTCTTCTTGCGGATATAGTACGCATGCCATGCCGATGCCAGATGAATACAGATATGTCCCATACAAAACAGAGCCACAAAACGAAGCAGCCCCATGAACGGCTTCCCATTTTCAATGTAGGAATAAATCATCTGCAACATCAAAATAAAGAAAAAGGACATATATACCTCTTCCGTGCAGTTCTTATAAAAGGATAGAAGAATACACCCCTTATCCGCATTCCAGATCGTGCGTATGGTGTATCGCATGCTGCTGCCTACTCCCATCCTGTGAGCCGTCTCCCCTCCGGTCCTACACTCTTTTTCACTCATTAATCTCTCCTGTTCCGGCAGTCCCCATACAGGCAGCCGCCTTATGTAAATCGTTTTATACGATTGATACTACCACAAAGAGAATGTATTTTCTTAGCATTTTATACGAACATTTGTTCTGTTTAGGTGTGTAAAATATTGGATTCGACTTCTGTATATGTCTCTAAAAATAAAAAGAAACTCTATTACCCCTGTAAAACTCTTAAAATGCCTGAAAATCCTATTCTCTCATACAGAGTCTTACATGTAATACAGTCCTAGAATAAATGCGAACGAAAAGAAAGATCATTATTCTGATCAATCATCTTATCTAAAAATATATCCCGGCAGCAAAATACCGGTATCCCCCCCGGATCCATGTTAAACTCTGCAGCACCTCTGTGCGAAAATTCTCCCCTTGACTCGAAATAGATTAAACATTGTAATTACCTCCTTTCATAATTCCATCAACAGTTCCACTTTCGAAAGCATGTTGCCATTATAATACCATTTTCAAATATAAAATTAGCATTTTCTATGAATTTAATCAATCTTTTTTACAAAAATGAATATTTTATCCGCATCGTTCCATACTATTTCACAGGATATGATGAGAAAGGCGGGATTATGAATATGCAGGAAAACGATACGATCTGTTTGTTAAAGGAATGCGATGCCGGAAGCAAAATGGCTGTCTCCGCGATCGACGAGATCATGGAAAAGGTGCATTGTCCGGATTTTAAAGATCTTCTGAATGAAACCAAAGACCATCATGCCGCACTTGGCAATGATATTCACGCTGCACTGCTTGAATGCCACAGCGGTGAAAAGGATCCGAACCCTTTTGCAAAAGGAATGGCATGGATGAAGACAAATATGCAGATGGGAATTGATGAGAGTGATGAAACAGCGGCTGATCTGATGACCTCCGGATGCGATATGGGAATCAAATCCCTGTATAAATATATGAATCAGTACAAGGACGCATCCGAAGATGCCAAAGAGCTGTGCAAACGGCTTATCTCTATCGAAGAAGAGCTGCGCAAATGCCTTCACACCTATCTTTAGAGCGGTTTACAGAGTATCGGAAACGACAGTCAGATACTCCCAAAATTTGACACTCTTCCTTCTATGTTGTATAGTTTTAAATACTGGGATGTCCTATGGATATATCATGGGACATCATTTTTTTGTCATCAAAACACCAAAGGAGGAAATTCAGAATGACTGACGTTTGTATTATCATCGCAATCGCCGTATATCTGATAGGTATGATCTTTATCGGTATCCGGTTCAGTAACCAGAACAAAAACTCAGAGGACTTCTATCTGGGAGGACGTAAAATGGGACCTCTCGTTGTCGCAATGAGTGCCGAAGCCAGTGACATGTCAAGCTGGCTGTTAATGGGGCTTCCCGGAGTCGCTTATCTTTCCGGGGTATGCAGTGCTTTCTGGACCGCAGCCGGTCTTGCCATCGGCACATGGTTAAACTGGTTCTTTGTAGCCCGCCGTCTGCGCCGCTACTCAAGCAATATCAAGGCGATCACCGTTCCTGATTTCCTTGCAAAACGTTTTCATGATAAGAGAAATATCATTACCGCAGTCGCTGCTCTTGTCATCGTGATCTTTTTTATTCCATATACCGCATCCGGCTTTGCTGCCTGCGGAAAGCTTTTTCACAGTCTGTTTGGTGCAGACTACATGACAGCTATGGTGCTTTCTGCTCTTGTCATCGTATGCTACACACTGATGGGCGGTTTCAGCGCCGTTTGTACCACTGATCTGGTACAGAGTATTGTTATGAGTATCGCACTGATCACAGTTATGGTCTTTGGTATCAGCAATGCAGGCGGATTCACGGCAGTCATGGATAATGCACGTTCTCTGCCGGGATATTTCTCCCTGACAAAGCTTTACGATGCCACAACCGGTAATGCTTCCTCATACGGCGGAATCATTCCGATCATCTCAACACTTGCATGGGGAATCGGTTATTTTGGTATGCCTCATATTCTGGTACGTTTCATGTCCATTGAGGATGAAAAAAAGCTTGTTCTTTCCCGTCGTATCGCAACGATCTGGGTTGTGATCGCAATGACAGTTGCCGTATTCATCGGTGTCGTTGGACTTGGTATGGTTAAATACGGTTCTATCGGTGCTCTGGATGATCCTGAGACAGTCATCATGGCAATCACCAATCTGTTAAGCAAGCATGGTATTCTTCCGGCACTCCTTGCAGGTGTGATTCTTGCCGGTGTTCTTGCCGCTACGATGTCTACCTCCGACAGCCAGCTTCTGGCAGCAGCTTCCGGTATCTCCCAGAACGTTGTTAAGGATTTCCTTGGAATTAAGATCTCCGAGAAAAGAGAGCTTTTCCTTGCACGTATCACAATCATTATCATTGCCGTTGTCGGAGTTTTAATGGCAAGAGATCCAAATTCCAGCGTATTCGGTATCGTATCCTTTGCATGGGCAGGCTTTGGCGGTGCGTTTGGTGCTGTTATGCTCTTCTCATTATTCTGGAAGCGCTGCAATCTGGCAGGTGCTCTTTCCGGAATGGTTGCCGGTGGCGTTGTCGTATTCGTATGGAAATACTTTGTTCGTCCTCTTGGCGGTGCATTTGATATTTACGAGCTGCTTCCTGCATTCCTGGTATCCTGTGTAGTCATCGTGATCGTAAGCCTTCTTACAAAGGCTCCGGACGAAGCAGTGATCAAAGAGTTTGATGCCGCAAATATAAAATAATACATAGCAGAAATCGCAAATTTAATAAAACCAATTATAACAATCAACTTTAACGGAAGCAGATACTTCCCAATATAACAAAAATAAAAACCGTGAACTTCGGATAATATGTGTCCTAAATATGGGACACACCTGAAAATCTCCGAACTTCACGGTTTTCTTTATAATGTATAAGAAAATGTTCAACATAGACAAGGGGGAAAATCAGCGTTCCCCCTTGATTCCTGCGCTAAACTCCTGCAGTTTCTTTGTTTTAACGTATCACAAGCGTTCCATTCTCACTGTCGATCGTGATAGTATCACCCGCATGCACGGTATCCTCCAGGATCCGTCTGGCAAGCAGCGTCTCCACATGCTTCTGCAGATAACGCTTCAACGGACGTGCACCGAATGCCGGATCATAGGCATCCTCCACAATCTGATCCATGGCTGCCGGCGTCAGCTCTACCGTCAGCTCCTTCTCACGAAGTCTGCCATTCAGCTCATCCATCAGGATATTGATAATGCCGTGGATGTTATCCTTCGTCAAAGGCTTAAAGAGAATGATCTCATCAAGACGGTTTAAAAACTCCGGTCTGAAGGAAGCCCGCAGATCGTTCATTGTCTGGCTCCTTGCCTCCTCACTGATCGTACCGTCCTCCTTAATGCCATCGAGCAGATAGGTGGAACCGATATTCGAAGTCAGGATCAGGATCGTGTTCTTAAAGTCAACGGTACGCCCCTGTGAATCTGTGATACGTCCGTCATCAAGCACCTGAAGAAGCACATTGAACACATCCGGATGTGCCTTCTCAATCTCATCGAAGAGCACAACGGAATATGGTTTCCTGCGGACTGCCTCAGTCAGCTGTCCACCTTCCTCATACCCAACATATCCCGGAGGCGCTCCGATCAGACGAGCCACAGAATACTTCTCCATATACTCACTCATATCGATACGAACCATCGCATTCTCATCATCAAACAATGCCTGTGCTAACGTCTTGGCAAGCTCCGTCTTACCGACACCGGTTGGTCCGAGGAACAGGAAGGAACCAATCGGCTTTGTCGGATCCTTAATACCGGCCTTGGAACGAAGGATTGCTTCGGATACCAGTTCAACACCTTCGTCCTGTCCAACCACTCTCTTATGAAGCTCATCAGCAAGATGAAGTGTCTTCTCACGCTCACCCTCTGTCAGCTTTGCAATCGGAATACCGGTCCAGCGGGAAATGATCTTGGCGATCTCCTCCTCGGTAACAGCCTCCTGTACCATGGAATCTCCTCGCTGCTTTGCTTTCTCCTCGGCTTCCTCAAGCTGACGCTCCAGCTCCGGAAGTCTGCCGTACTGGATCTCGGCTGCCTTTGTATAATCGCCGGTCGCCTGCGCCTGCTCCATCTCATTGCGCAGCTGGTCGCGCTCCTCCTTGATCTTACTTACCTTATCAACCTCTGCCTTCTCACTCTCCCACTGTGCCTTCTGATGCTCGAACTTCTCCTGCAGCTCAGCAAGCTCCTTCTGAAGAGCCTCCAGACGTTCCTGAGACAGATGATCTGTTTCCTTTTTAAGTGCCTGCTCCTCAATACGAAGCTGCATGATCTGACGGTTGAGCTCATCCAGTTCTGCCGGCATGCTGTCAAGCTCTGTCTTGATCATTGCGCACGCCTCATCCACCAGATCGATCGCCTTATCCGGCAGGAAACGGTCTGAAATATAACGATTGGAAAGCGTTGCTGCCGCCACCAGGGAACCATCGGTAATCTTTACTCCATGAAATACCTCGTAACGCTCCTTGATACCACGCAGAATGGAAATCGTATCCTCCACCGTCGGCTCCGAAACCATAACCGGCTGGAAACGACGCTCCAGTGCAGCATCCTTTTCGATATATTTACGATACTCGTCAAGTGTCGTGGCACCGATACAATGCAGCTCACCTCTGGCAAGCATTGGCTTTAACATATTGCCGGCATCCATGGAGCCCTCGGTTTTCCCGGCTCCTACAATGGTATGCAGCTCATCGATAAACAGAATGATCTGTCCCTCGCTCTTCTTGACTTCTTCCAGAAGTGCTTTCAGTCGTTCCTCAAACTCACCACGGTATTTTGCACCGGCAACAAGCGATCCCATATCAAGTGCAAAGATTTTCTTGTCCTTAAGTCCATCCGGCACATCTCCTCTGACAATACGCTGTGCCAATCCCTCTACGGCTGCCGTTTTACCAACACCTGGCTCACCGATGAGTACCGGATTGTTCTTGGATTTACGGGAAAGAATACGGATAATATGGCGGATCTCATTGTCTCTGCCGATCACCGGATCAAGCTTTCCTTCCCTTGCTCTTTCCACCAGGTCATAACCATACTTCTCGAGGGCATCGTAGGTTGCCTCCGGATTATCGCTCGTCACACGCTGATTACCGCGAACCTGTGATAACGCCTGCAGGAAACGCTCTCTTGTGATCTGACTCTGCTTAAACAGCGCCTTCATCTCTCTGCTCGGATGCTCCAGCATACTCAGGAACAAATGCTCCACGGAAACATACTCGTCTCCCATGCGCTTTGCCTCATCCTCTGCATATATCAGTGTCTCATTCAGATAACGGTCTACCCGCAAATCTCCGCCTGACACCTTTGGACGTTTTGCCAGAACACCGTCAACCTGTGCCTGAAAGACGTCCACATCAATGCCCATCTTCTCGATCAGCTTCGGGATCAGACTTCCCTCCACACGCAGCATTGCTGCCAGAAGGTGATCCTCCCCCATCTCCTGATGACCATAGTCCATAGCAACCTTTTCACAATCCTGCACTACTTCCTGTGACTTTGTCGTGAATTTACTGATGTTCATTGCAATCACCTCGCCTTTCTCAAAAACCTGCGGATTGCGCCGCAGGTTTACTCTCTTCTCTATTTACTCTTCTCTCTGTCTGAAAGCCCTTATTCTCAGAGTTCCCGGATCCTGAAGATCCTATCCTTCTAAGGTATCTCCCTCAGACTGATTACAATATAGCACCTTTTGTTAGCCACGTCAATAGGCGAGTGCTAATATTTTGAGATTTTTTTGCAAACCTTGATTTTACGAGGTTTGCAACACTTTTTCTTCCTTATAATCATCACTTTTTCTTGGTTTGACACCATTTTAACACCAATTTTTTATTTTTGGTGTCAGCTGATTGCTACGCTTTCCAGCCTTGTGATTTCACTCTCAATTCTGGACATCTCACTTACATGGTTATATACGTCCATTGTTATATCTATATGGGCGTGTCCCATAATATATTGAAGAACTTTTACGTCTATTCTCTTTTCTGCCATTCTGGTACAAGCCGTATATCGCATAATGCGAGCAGATACCTTTGGTAACAATTCAGCATTTCTATGTTCAGTTTTTGCAATTTGAACTTCTTTTTTGTTATATGCGTCTACAATATTATATAAGATATTGTTTATCGCACTCGGCATGAGTGGCCTGCCGGATTTTGCCATGAAAATGAATCCTTTATAACCGTCTATCTCAACATCTTTTCCTTTTTGAAGCATAAAGTTTAATTTCTTTTGTTCTGACATCTACATCTTCCCAAGTCAATCCAATCAGTTCTCCGCACCTTACCCCAGTTCCTAACATGATTCTGAGCATTGGATAGTAGGTGTTGTATACTTGATTATTTTTCACAAATTCCAGCATTTTTTCCTGCTGTAAAACTGTTAAGGCAATACGTTCTTCTGCCTGTCTACCATAATCACTGATAGAAAACTTTGCCGGATTCTTGCGGATAATATCATCATCAACAGCCAT